>JALYNA010000311.1 GCA_030773455.1 Actinomycetota bacterium | reverse complement strand
CCCGCCGGGCCAGGTCCGCGCGCAGCTCGCCGAGGCCGCTGCCGGTCCGCGCCGAGACGGCCAGCAGCGGCGTGTCCGCCAGGCCCTCCCGGTCCAGCAGGCCGCGCAGGTCGGCGAGGCAGGCCCGGGCGGCCGCCGGGTCGAGCCGGTCGACCTGGTTGAGGACGACGAGCAGCACGCCCGCGTGCCCGGCCAGCGGCACCAGGTAGCGCTCGTGGACGGCGGCGTCGGCGTACTTCTCCGGGTCGAGCACCCACACCAGGACGTCGACCAGCTGCACCAGCCGGTCGACCTCCAGCCGGTGCTCGAGCCGCACGCTGTCGTGGTCGGGCAGGTCCAGCAGCACCAGCCCGTCCAGCGCCGGCTCGGGAGCGTGCCGGTGCCGGCGGGGCACCTGCAGCCAGTCGAGCAGCCGGTCGGCCGCGTCGTCGGCGCCCCAGACGGTGGCGTGCGCGACGCCGGTGGTCGGCCGGCGGATCCCCGGAGTGCTCACCTCGCCGCCGGACAGGGCGTTGAACAGCGTGGACTTGCCGCTCCCGGTGGCCCCGGCCAGGGCGACCACGGTGGCGTCCCCGAGCGCCTCCCGGGCACCGGCCTTGGCCAGCAGTGCCCTCGCCGCGCCGAGCTCCGGCACATCGAGGCGGCCGTCGGCGACCTCGACCGCCTCGCGCAGCGCCGCCAGCCGGTCGGCCAGCGGCGGGGTCCGTCCCCTCACGCCCGGCCCCGCGCCGCCGTCAGGGCGGCCGCGGCGGCCCGCAGCTCGTCGGCGGAGTCCGGTTGCGGGCCACGGGCGTCGACCAGGGCGTCGAAGCGGCCCCGCTCGTAGCGCAGCAACTCGTCGGCGCGGGCCTGCAGGTCTTCCCGGGCGCGGGCGGCCAGCGACCGGACGGCGGCGTCGCCGAACACCGCCTCCAGCAGCCGCTGGCCCAGCGCTGACGTCCCACCGGCGACCGCCACCTCGCCGCCGGTGAGCCCGCCGGTGTGCGCGAAGACCGCGACCATGACGACGGCGCCGGCGCCGTTGACCCCCCACGAGAGGAGGCGGGCCTGGGTGCGCTTGTCCGCCCCCTCGCCGCGGACCAGGTCGAGCACGTAGCCCTGCCAGTCGCGGACCTGCGCGGCCGCGGCCTCGGGGAAGTCGGGGGACACCCGGTCGAGGTCCTCGTCGGCGGCCGCCAGCAGGGGCGCCCCGCCGGGCAGCGCCCGCCAGGCGGTGACGGTGCGCTCGGCGGCGCGGTCGGCCTCGGCGCGCAGCAACGTCTCAACGCTGGTCTCCAGGGCCCCCTGCAGCTCGTCGGCGGGCGTGGACCGGCCGGTGATCGCGGCGGTGACCCGGTCGCGGAGCCGGCCGATCGAGCTCTGCAGCGAGCGCATCCACTCGCCGGTGCCGACGAACTCCTGCCAGCGGGCGAGCACCTCGCCGCGCAGCAGGCTCCCGCTGCGCACGTCCTCGTCGATGCCGTCGTAGGCGGCGGTGTAGGCCGCGGCGGCTGCCTGGCGCAGCGCGGTGGCGGCCTGCGCCTGCTCCTCGACGGCGGCGGCGATGCCGACCACCCGGTGCTCGAGGCTGGCCAGGGCGCCGGTGAGCGTCTGCCGGACGACGGCGGCACGCTGCTCCTGGTCGGCGGCCAGCGCGTGCAGCCAGCCGCGCAGGGGCGCCACCTGCTCCTCGGGGAGGAAACCGTCGACCAGCGGCCGCTCCTCGACGACGAACAGCCGCACCCCGGTCAGATCGGCGCGCTCGAGCATCCCGGCGAGGTCGGGCGCAATCTCCGCGGCGGCGCCCGGCGGCACCCGGTCCAGGACGACGGCCAGTGCGGTGCCCCGCTCCTGCGCCGTCCGCAGCACGTCCCAGGGGACGGCGTCGGCGTAGCGGGCCGCGGTGGTCACGAAGACCCACAGGTCGGCGGCGGCCAGCAGCTGTGCGGCCAGCTCGCGGTTGGACTCCACGACCGAGTCGACGTCCGGCGCGTCGAGCAGCGCCAGGCCGGACGGGACGTCGTCCCGCGGCACCAGGTGCAGCGTGCCGGGGCCGCCGGCACCGCCGGTGACCCGGGCCAGGCCCGGCAGCACCCGGTCGCCTGCGAAGGCGGCCACGTCGGCGCGGGAGCACACCAGCACCGGCGCCCGGGTGGTCGGCCGCAGCACACCGGCGGTGGTGACGGGGGCGCCGACGAGGCTGTTGACCAGGGTGGACTTGCCGGCCCCGGTGGAGCCGCCGACGACGGTGAGCAGCGGGGCGTCGAGGTCGCGCAGCCGGGGCAGCAGGTAGTCGTCGACCTGCTCGACCACCCCGCGGGCCGCTCGGCGGGCGGCCTCGCTCGTCGGCGTGGCCAGGCCGAGCGGGGCCACCGCGACGGCGTCCCGCAGGGCCGTGAGGGCCTCGGGCAGGCGGGCGGGGAGGGTCACGCCCCCAGGACTATCCCGCAGGCGGCCCTCCTAGTCCGTGTTGCGGGCCCGCTCCTCGCGCAACGCCTGGAAGACGCAGCGGCGCAGCCGGTCCTGCTCCCGCTCGGGCAGGTCCACGAAGCGCAGCGAGACCCCCCAGCGGCCGTCGCGGGTCTGCTGGTGCCGCACGACCTCGGCCGGGGCGGTGACGTCGCCGCCCTCCAGGTGCACGCTCACGGAGATGACGTCGCCCGACAGCGGGGGGTGACCGAACGCCTCGACGACGGCGCGGACCCCGCCCTCGCTGAGGTCGAGTATCTCGCCCCCGACGTCGGCCCCGTTCACCACGGCGGTCATCGGCAGCGCCAGCCGGGTGCGCACGGCCTGACGGCGTTGGACGGCCTCGGCGGGGCCCACGACGCTCAGGCGCCAGCGCGGCGCGATCCCGCGCCCGACGGTCGCGACCTCGGCGGGAACGGCGCGCGTGCCGTCGGCGGTCAGCCACAACACGGTGACCTGCTCGCCGACGTCGACGACCGCCCCGTCGACGAAGTCGCCCACCGACGGCCGGACCACCACCGTGGCCGTCCCGGCGTCCTCGACGCGGGCGGTCACCGTGAGGCTGCCCCGGACCGCCGTGACCTGCACCTCGGCATCGACCTCCGGGCGCGCGGCGACCACATCCACCTCGGCCACGCTCATGAACGCCCTCCGATCACCTGCGCATGGGTCCGTACTCGGAGCGGTTTTCGGCACCCTCGGCGAGGAGTTGAGCGGTACGGCGCGCGGGCGTCACCCCGTCGAGGGGCACCCGTGGCCGTCGGCATGCCCCCCGGCTCGGTCCGGCACCGGCCTGCTCCTGGGCGGCAGAGCGGCGGTCCGCCTCAGTCTCAGGCCGAGTCCCGGACCGGGGTGTCCCCGTGCTCGTGCCGGGCGCAGTGCGCGCAGCAGTAGAAGTGGCCCTCGACGACGACGCCGTGGCCGACGACCTTGCAGCCGCAGTGCTCGCAGATCGGGGCCATCTTGTGGATCGCGCACTCGAAGCTGTCAAAGGTGTGCCGTGCACCCTGTGCCACGACCTCGAACGCCATCTCGTAGTCGTTACCGCAGACCTCGCAGACCGCCATGACCCCTCCTCGTCCTCAGCGAGGTCGGGTCCTTCCCCGGAACGGGGCTCGGGACACCCGCTGCTCCCAGCCGGCGCCGGCATCGAGTGAGACGAACTCGTGGTGATCCGCGAGTGATGGCCAGCAGTTCGTAGCACTCGACGAGCGAGGAGCGTGGGCTGCGGGCCCGGGGGGTGTGGGGCGGTCAGCGGCGGCGGGGCCCCCGACCGGGCACCCGCGGGCGGAAGCTGCGGCGCACCCGCTGCCACCGGTTCGGCGTCTGCTCGGCGTCGAGCAGCTCGGTGTCGGCCAGCACCTGCTCCACCGGGCCGAGGTCCGGCGGGGTGAAGGGCACCAGCGAGCGCCCCACCGGCCGGCGCAGAGTCTCCACGGCCTGCAGCAGGGACCCGCCGCAGGCCTCGATCGCGTCGGCGACCGCGGCGGGCGGCACGCCGAGGTGCTCGCCCAGCAGCCGGTTGCGCAGCCCGGTGACGGCCGCGGCCGTCTGTTCCGCGCGCGGATCACCGGGGCGCACCTCGATGGACACGTCGCACTCGGTGTCCAGCCCCATCGACCGGTTGTTGAGGTTCGACGAGCCGATCCGCAGCAGCCGGTCGTCGACCACCGCGACCTTGGCGTGCACGTAGATGGGTCGCCGTCCCTCGGTGACCGGCACGTAGAGCTGGAAGTGGCCGTGGACGTCGGCCTCCCGCACGAGTGCGAGCAGCTTGGCGCGGGCGGTGCCCATCGCCTTCTCCTGCAGCCACCCTTCGGCGCTCTCGGGGTTGACGACGACGAACTCGGGGCCGTCGGGCTCGCGCAGCCGTTCTGCCATGGCCTCGGCGATCCGGCGGTTGGCGAAGTACTGGCTCTCGATGTAGACGGTGCGCCGCGCCGCGGCGATGATGGCCAGCCAGAGCAGCTCGATCTCGTGCACCAGGCTCGTTCCGCCGTGCTCCGGCCGGGTCCGGGAGATGGCGACGTCCACGTCGGTGAGCAGCGGCTCGACGCCCGGCGGCCAGCAGGCCTCGACGTCCTCGACCGGCTTCAGCGGCCGCCCGGTGCCGCTCTCCCACCGCTCCCGCGCCAGGTCGCCGATCGCGCGGACGGCCGGCCCGGAGACCAGGCTGGTCACGTCGTGCCAGGGGCCGGTGAGCCGGTGCGAGGAGGGACGGCGGCGCAGCGGGTGCCGATCGAGGTGCTCGGAGGTGTCCCAGCGGTCGATGGTGACGTCGATCCCGCCGGCGAAGGCCAGGCAGTCGTCGATGACCACGATCTTCTGGTGGTGCGCGCCGCCGACCGGATGGTGGGTGTCCACCGTCATCCTCAGCCGGTCGGGGGTGCGCCGGTCGAGCAGCACGACCGGAACCAGGCCGCGGGCCAGCGCGCCGACGACACCGTAGTCCCAAACCAGGACGCCGATCTCCAGCTTCGGGTTGGCGCGGACGGCCTCCTCCAGCACCCGCCCCAGCTTGTCCGGGCGTCGTCCCCCGGCGCGCCGCCGTCCGGCCCCGAGCGGGTCCATCCGGATCCGCGGGTCGAAGTCCCAGCCGATGAACAGGACCCGGCGCTTCGCGCTCAGCACCGCACCGCGGAGCACGGCGAAGTAGTCGGCGGCGTCGATGAACACGGCGTGCCGGTCGGCGCGCTCGGTCCGCCAGCAGGTCTCCCCCGGGACCAGCAGGTCCTCGGTGGTGACCGGCCCGGTACCTCCGTCGGCCACGCCGGTCAGCCGTTGCGCCGCACGTAGGAGCTGACGAAGTCCCGCAGGCTGCGGGTGGGCCGCAGCCACGCGCCGTCCGGCGGCAGGGCGTCCAGCCGCACCCGGTCCAGCGGGACGGCGAAGGCGCCCGGCACGTCTTCGATGTCGATGAACTCGAGCAGATCCGAACCGATGGCGTAGCCGGCGACCTCGCTGAAGGCGACCACGGTCACCTGCGTGCCGGCGCGGGCCAGCCCCTCCAGGGGCTCGGCGAAGTTGCGGCCGTCGCCGGAGAAGACGACCAGCCGGCGCAGCCGGTG
>JALYNA010000310.1 GCA_030773455.1 Actinomycetota bacterium | reverse complement strand
GAACCGAGCAGGCAACGGGTCCGACACGGCCCGACGAGCCCCTTCTGGACGAGGACCACGCCGTCCGGGTCTTCGACACCGCAGCCGCGCCGTTTGCGCGCCTCGTGTACGAAGTATCGCCCGGAGGGCTCGTCCCCCTTGCGGACCAGCTAGGCGCTGGCTGGACGCACCATCATCCGCGAGGCCGATCTCAGCGGTGCGTTGGTGAAGCTGACGTGCGCATCCGCTGACATCCCAGAGACGACGGACCCCCACGGCTCCGGAGCCGTGGGGGTTCATGTCGGTGTCCGAGGGGCGACACCGTACATACGCACACGCCTGCATCCGCATCCCTCGTAGCCGGTAGCGTTGCAACTACCGGACGAGGCGCCGCGGGTCGGGGAAGCCGAGGCCGACGTAGCCGGGGGCGCGCTTGGCAAGGAACGAGGCCAGGACGCCGGTCGCGACGTCGTGACAGTCGTGGACCTCGGCAGTCCTTGCCTGGCCAGGGGCGCAGGCCCGCCCGGCGTACTGCACGAGACGCCCCTTGAACGCCACCGGCACCGCAAGGAACAGGGTGTCGAGCGCTGGGCAGTCGAAGCCTTCACCGATGTACAACCCGGTCGAGACGCCCAGCAGCGACGGCCCGTCAGGTCGCGGATCCAACCGGGTCGACGCGGCCGCGCGGGCCTGTGGCGCCCATCCCGCCGCGGAGCACGACGGGCTCCTGCCCGTGCTCGCGCAGTGCGCCCGCCAGGCGGTCGAGGTAGTGGGAACACTGCCGTCAGCACGAGCCTCCCCGGCGCACCACACCCGGTGCTGTGCGGGTGCAGCACCGGTTCCGGTGGCGGCGTCGCCAACGACCGGGTGTGAGCGACCCGGGTCTGGGTGGGGCTCAGAAGGGCGGTTCCTCGCTGGTGCCGCCGACCGGCGCCGCCCAGGGATCGGGGGAGCTGCTCCGCCCCGTCCCGGCGCCACCGTCGCCACCACCGGCCCCGTCACCGGATCCCCCGCCGGAACCACCCCCGGGACGGGCGGCCTTGGAGACCGTCGCCGTCGCGTAGCGGAGCGACGGGCCGATCTCGTCGACCTCCATCTCGATGACGGTGCGCTTCTCGCCCTCCTTGGTCTCGAAGGAACGCTGCTTGAGGCGGCCCTGCGCCATCACCCGCGAGCCGCGGGTCAGCGACTCGGCCACGTTCTCCGCCGCCTGCCGCCACACGTTGCAGCGCAGGAAGAGCGCCTCGCCGTCCTTCCACTCCTGGGTCTGTCGGTCCAGGGTGCGCGGGGTGGAGGCGATGGTGAAGGTGGCGACCGCTGCGCCCGAGGGCGTCCAGCGGAGCTCGGGGTCACTGGTCAGGTTGCCGATGACGGTGATGACAGTCTCGCCGGCCATGATCCGGTCCTCCGTGTTGTCGATGCATCGCTCAGGTGAGCACCTGGATGCTAGGGAGACCTACTGACGATTCCGGGCTCGTCGTTTGGTGGGAGGACGAGCCGTCCGGTCCGGTGTCCAGGTGAGGACCAACGACCACGGCGCTGTCCGGTGGGCCGCGGACGGCGTCCCGGGCACTGAGGACCGCAGAGCTGTCCCCGGGCGGTGTGAGGATCGGTCGTCGGACCGGGTGGGTCAGCGAGGGGATGGCAGGTGCGAGAAGGGCGGACCGGGGCGGTCCTGGAGGCGACGCTGGAGCGGATCACGTTCGCCAACGCCCAGACCGGCTACACCGTGGCGCGGGTGGACACCGGGCGGGGCGGTGACCTGGTCACCGTGGTGGGGTCGCTGCTGGGTGCCCAACCAGGGGAGACATTGCGGCTGCGGGGACGGTGGGGAGCCCACCCCCAGTACGGCCGGCAGTTCCAGGTCGAGGACTACACCACCGTGCTGCCGGCGACGGTGCAGGGGATCCGCCGCTACCTGGGCTCGGGGTTGGTCAAGGGGATAGGCCCGCGGCTGGCCGAGCGGATCGTGGACCACTTCGGGACCGACGCGCTGCGGGTGATCGAGGAACAACCAGGGCGGTTGGTCGAGGTGCCGAACCTGGGCCCGAAGCGGACCCGGCTGATCACCACGGCCTGGGAGGAGCAGAAGGCCATCAAGGAGGTGATGGTCTTCCTGCAGGGGGTCGGCGTGTCCACCTCGCTGGCCGTGCGCATCTACCGGCAGTACGGCGACGCCTCGATCGGCGTGGTCCGCGCCGAGCCCTACCGCCTGGCCGCCGAGGTGTGGGGCATCGGCTTCAGGACCGCCGACACGATCGCGGCCGCGGTGGGGATCCCGCACGACAGCACGCAGCGGGTCGAGGCGGGGCTGCAGTTCGTGCTCTCCGAGGCGACCGGGCAGGGGCACTGCTTCCTGCCCGAGACCGAACTGGTCGCCCGTGCGGTCGAGATCCTGCAGGTTCCGGCCAACCTGGTGGGTCATTGCCTGGCCCTGCTGGTTGCCGAGCAGCGCGTGATCCGCCAGGAGCTCCCCGGCGCGGACGGGGAGCCTCCGGTGGTGGCGTTCTACCTCGTCCCTTTCCATCGGGCGGAGGTCTCCCTGGCCGCGGGATTGAGGAGGCTGGCGGCCGCCGACGTCGACCGGATCCCGGCCTTCGCCGGTGTGGACTGGGACGCCGCGCTGACCTGGCTGCACCGGCGCACCGGCGTGGAGCTGGCGGCCGGCCAGCGGGAGGCGGTGCGCCTGGCGCTGACCGAGAAGGTCGCCGTCCTCACCGGTGGCCCCGGCTGCGGCAAGAGCTTCACGGTCCGCTCGATCGTCACCCTCGCGGCGGCCAAGGGTGCTCGGATCCTGTTGGCCGCTCCCACCGGCCGGGCGGCGAGACGGCTGACCGAGCTGACCGGGGTCCAGGCGGTGACGGTGCACCGGCTGCTGGAGCTGCGGCCGGGCGGGGACGCCACCTTCGACCGGGAGCGGCCGCTGCAGGCCGACCTGGTCGTGGTCGACGAGTCCTCGATGCTCGACCTGCTGCTGGCCAACAAGCTGGTGCGGGCCGTTCCGCCAGGAGCGCACCTGCTGCTGGTCGGCGACGTCAACCAGCTGCCCTCGGTCGGCGCCGGTGAGGTGTTGCGCGACCTGCTTGCCGAGGACACCCCGATCCCGCACGTGCGGCTGACCCAGGTCTTCCGGCAGGCCAGCCGGTCGGGGGTGGTGACCAACGCCCACCGGATCAACGCCGGCAGCATTCCCCAGGTCCGCGGCCTCGATGACTTCTTCCTGTTCAGCACCGACGACGCCGAGGAGGCCGCCCGGCTCACCGTGGACGTGGTGGTGCGCCGGATCCCGGCCCGGTTCGGGCTCGACCCCCGCCGAGACGTCCAGGTGCTGACCCCGGTGCACCGGGGGCCGGCCGGCGCCGCCGCCCTGAACGAGCTGTTGCAGGATGCGCTCACCCCGGCTCGGCCCGACCGGGCCGAGAAGCGTTTCGGCGGGCGGGTGTTCCGCGTGGGGGACAAGGTCAGCCAGATCCGCAATGACTACGACAAGGGCGCGAACGGGGTCTTCAACGGCACCCAGGGCGTCGTCACCGCCATCGACGGCGTCGAGCAGACCCTCACCGTCGTCACCGACGAGGACGAGGCGATCGACTACGACTTCGGCGAGCTCGACGAGCTGGTGCACGCCTACGCCGTCACCGTCCACCGTTCCCAGGGCAGCGAGTACCCCTGCGTCGTCATCCCGCTGACCACCAGCGCCTGGATGATGCTGCAGCGCAACCTGCTCTACACCGCCGTCACCCGTGCCAAGCAGCTCGTCGTCCTCGTCGGCTCTCCCCGGGCGCTCGGCCAGGCCGTGCGGGCCACCGGTTCCGGACGCCGGCACACCGCCCTTGCCCACCGCCTCCGCGGCGGACTGCCCCGCAGCGGCTCCGCGCCGGCCCCGGCCGCTGCAGGGACGGCACGGGGCTGACGCCGGCCCTGAGCAGCCGTGGCCGGGCTCCACCCGGGGACGTGGTGGTCGAGGTGCCCCGCCGATTACGCCGACAGCGAACGGTCGACACGCCGACACGCCGACACGCGTGTGACGTACGACTTTCGCGAACGAGAGCCCACAGTGCTTGCCAAAGCTGACCAGAGATGTCAGTACCGGCTCGTAGCTTTCGGGTCGACATCTTCCCCATGTCGGCAAGGAGAGCACCATGGCCGTCTCTGGCCTCAAGACCCGCAAGCCCACCGGCCGTGTGCCGTGGCCGTGCATCCTCCTCGAGGGCGAGGAGAAGGCGGGCAAGAGCTGGGCGCTGGCCCAGTTCAGCACGAGCGACCGGATCGGCGCGCTGTACTGGATCGACCTCAACGAGGGCGCCGGTGACGAGTACGGCGCCATCCCCGGCGCGAACTACCAGCTGATCCAGCACGACGGCTCCTACGCCCAGGTGCTGGCCGCCGTCCAGGCGGTGAAGGCCGAGGCGCGCCGCGCGGCCGACGCCGGCGAGCCGCCGGTGGTGCTCGGCATCGACACCGGCTCGGCGATCTGGGAGGGCCTGAAGGACTGGGCGAGCGCGCGCGCGGCGAAGTCCGCCCGCAACCGTGAGCTGCTCGAACGCGACCCCAACGCCGAGATCGTCATCAGCCAGAACCTGTGGAACGACGCCGGCGCCCGCTGGCGCAAGCTGCAGACTGAGCTGCTCACCTTTCCCGGAATCGTGGTGGTGACCGCCCGAGGCAAGGAGGTCACCGAGGTCGACGCCAACGGCCGGCCGATCGAGGGGCAGAAGACCTGGTCGGTGCAGACCCACCGGGAGTTCCCTTACGCGGCCACCGTCTGGGTGCGGCTGCGCCGCGGGCGCCGCCCTGTGATCGTCGGCGCGCGCAGCGTGCACGTGGGCATCAAGCCGAACGACGACCCGGCCAAGGAGGTCACCGACCCGAAGGCGAACGGCCGGCTGCTGGAGTGGCTGGTCTTCGACGCCCTCAAGTGCGACCCGGGCACCGCGCACGTCCGGGACCTCGTCTCCTTCCACGGCGGCGGCCTGCTCGAGCACGAGCGCACCGAGGAGGCCGGGACCGGCCGGACGAGCCAGCGGAGCGAGCCGGACGTCGCCGACCTGGTCGCCCGGATCCAGGACGCCGAGGACGACGACGACCTGCGCGAGGTGTGGGCCGCGGCCAACCGCAGCGCACTGCTGCAGGTCGACGTCCCGACCCCCAGCGGCTCGTACACCGTCGGTGAACTGATCCAGGCCCGGCACGAGGAGTTCCTCGAGGCATCGCTGAAGGCCCACCCCGCCGGTCGGCGCAAGGCGGAGGCAACCTCGATGCCGCCCGCGCCGACGACCCCCGCCGCGGTCGTCGAAGCCGCC
>JALYNA010000309.1 GCA_030773455.1 Actinomycetota bacterium | reverse complement strand
ACGGTGCGCGGCAGCAGCTGCGGAGCTCTGCTCGGCGACCCGGGACCGGCCCAGCAGGGCGGCGGCAACGGCCGCCTGGCCCGCGCTGATGGCTCCGTCGTTGCACGGCAGGGTCTGGTGGGTGAGCACCCGCAGACCGGCGCGGCGCAGGTGGCCCCGGAGCAGGTCGGTCAGGAGGCCGTTCTGGAACACGCCCCCGGTCAGCGCGACGGTGTCGACCCCGTGGGCACCGGCCAGGGCACCGGCCAGCTGGGCCGCCGACGCGGCCAGGCCGGCGTGGAAGCCGGCCACGATACGGGCCGGGGCGACCCCGCGCGCCCGGTCGGCGACGAGTTGCTCGAGCAGAGGGGCGGGGTCCAGGACGCCGTCGACGACGTCCATGGGATAGACGGGGGTCCGGGCGCGGCCGGCCGTGCCCGCCAGCGCCTCCAGCTCGACGGCGGCCTGGCCCTCGTAGCTCACCCGCGAGCGGACGCCCAGCAGCGCGGCCACCGCGTCGAACAGCCGTCCCACGCTGGAGGTCTCCGGCGAACGGCCCGACCGCACCACCGAGAGGACCGCCGGCCACCGCGGGTCGAGAGCCGGGCCCAGCCGCGCCGCCACGTCCTCGCCGAGACTGCGGTGCAGCCACGACACCGCGGTCCGCCAGGGTTCACGCACGGCCGCGTCCCCGCCGGGCAGGGCGGCGCAGGCCAGATGCCCGACGCGCCGGGAACCGGTCAGGTCGGCCAGCAGGAACTCCCCGCCCCAGAGGGTGCCGTCGGTGCCCAGGCCGGTGCCGTCGAAGGCGATCCCGAGCACGGGCCGGTCGCGGCCGTGCTCGGCCAGGCAGGCGGCGACGTGCGCGTGGTGGTGCTGCACCGCGACCAGCGGCAGCCCCGAGTCGCGCGCCCAGGCGGTCGACCGGTAGTCCGGGTGCAGGTCGTGGGCGACGACAGCGGGCCGGACCCGGGCCAGCTCCGTCAGGTGGTCGATCGCCTGCTCGAACGCCACGGACGTCGCCCAGTGCTGCAGGTCGCCGAGATGGTGGCTGACCACCAGGGCCCGGCCGCGCGCCAGCGCCACGGTGTTCTTCAGCTGCGCACCGACAGCGAGCACCGGGCGGTCGGCCTCGACAGGCAGCCGCACCGGCTGCGGCACCCAGCCCCGCGCGCGCCGCACCACCTGCAGCCGTCCGCCGTGCGCCCGTACCACGGAGTCGTCGGCGCGGACGGCGATCGGACGGTCGTGACCGAGGACGCCGTCGACCAGCGGACCCAGCCGGTCCCGCGCCTCGCCGTCGTCACACGTGACCGGCTCGTCGCTGAGGTTCCCGCTCGTCATGACCAGCGGCCGGTCCAGGTCCGTGAGCAGCAGCACGTGCAGCGGGCTCGGCGGGAGCAGCAGGCCGAGATCCCGCAGGCCCGGGGCCACCTGGTCCGCCACGGCCGCACCGGCTCGGCGGGGGGCCAGGACCACCGGCCGCCGGGAGGACGCCAGCATCTCCCGGGCCACCGGGTCCAGGGAGCACAGCGCGTCAGCGGCCGCCAGGTCGGGCACCATGACGGCGAACGGCTTGTCCGGCCGGTGCTTGCGCACCCGCAGCCGGGCCACGGCCGCCGGATCGGTGGCGTCGCACGCCAGGTGGTAGCCACCGACCGACTTGACGGCGACCGTGCCGCCCCCGGCCAGGCAGGTCACAGCCGCCGCGAGCGCTGCCGGGCCGACAGCCGGCTCCCCGGCGCCGGTCCACGCGAGCTGCGGGCCGCACTCCGGGCAGGCGTTCGGCTGGGCGTGGAAGCGACGGTCCGAGGGATCGTCGTACTCCGCCTGGCAGGCCGGGCACATGGTGAAGCCGGCCATGGTCGTGGCCGGGCGGTCGTAGGGCACCGACCGGACGATCGTGTAGCGGGGACCGCAGTCGGTGCAGTTGACGAACGGATAGCCGAAGCGCCGGTCCCGGGGATCGGCGAGCTCGGCCAGGCACGCGCCGCACGGGGCGACGTCGGCGCTGACGCGGAGGTCGGCATCCGTGCCGGTCGTGCTCGCTCCGATGCGGAAGCCGGCACCGCCGGCCGGGCGCAGGTCGGCCACCTCGACGTCCTCGACCGTGGCCAGCGGAGGAGGTCGCTCGCGGATGCGGTCGACCAGCCGGTCCACCGCCCTCCCGTCCCCCTCGGCCTCGAGGACCACGTCGCCGCCGTCGTTGCCGACCCATCCGCTGAGGGACAGGTCGACCGCCTGCCGGTACACGAACGGGCGGAACCCGACGCCCTGCACGGTGCCCCGGACCCGGATCC
This sequence comes from Actinomycetota bacterium, assembly GCA_030773455.1. Taxonomy (GTDB): domain Bacteria; phylum Actinomycetota; class Actinomycetes; order Mycobacteriales; family Geodermatophilaceae; genus Geodermatophilus. The sequence continues at coordinate 13,570 of JALYNA010000309.1, read as the reverse complement.
GGCGCCGCTCCACGGTCATCGCCGCGGCGGCGGGTCAGCAGATCCGGGGCAGCGGATCACCGACGAGCATGTCGACGATCCGGCTGCCCCCGAAGGACGTCTCCAGTAGCACGATCCGCTCGGGCTCGGCGGCGATGCGGCCGATGACGGCGGCGTCGGTGCCGAGCGGGTGGGCCCGCAGGGCCGCCAACGCCGTCCCTGCCTCCTCGGCCGGGACGACGGCGACGAACTTGCCCTCGTTGGCGACGTACAGGGGGTCGATGCCGAGGAGGTCGCACGCCCCTCCGACCGGACGGCGCACGGGCAGTGCCGACTCCTGCAGCACGACGGCGACCCCCGCCTGCGCGGCGAGCTCGTTGCAGACGGTCCCCACCCCGCCCCGTGTGGGGTCGCGCAGCCACCGGGTCCCGGGAGCCGCGGCGAGCAGCACCTCCACGAGGCCGGCGAGGGGCGCGGTGTCCGAGGTGACGTCGGCCTCGAAGTCCAGGTCGCCGCGGGCCAGGAGCACCGCCACGCCGTGGTCGGCCAGCGTGCCGCTGACCAGCACCGCGTCGCCGGGGCGCACGAGGTCGGCGGCTAGCCGCCGGCCGGCGGGCACGAGCCCCACACCGGCGGTGGTGATGAACACGCCGTCCGCGGCGCCGGTGTCGACCACCTTGGTGTCCCCGGTGACGATCGTGACGCCGGCCGCGGCCGCGGCCTCGGCCATGTCGGCGGCCAGCGCGGTCAGCTCGGCCACCGGGAAGCCCTCCTCGATGACGAACGCGGCAGACAGCCACGCCGGCCGCGCTCCGCACATCGCCAGGTCGTTGACCGTGCCGTGCACGGCCAGGGAGCCGATCGAGCCCCCGGGGAACCGGTGCGGGCGGACGACGTAGGAGTCGGTAGCCAACGCCAGCTGGTCACCCGAGGGAAGGGGCAGCAGCGCGCCGTCGCCGAGCGGCTCCAGGGCCTCGTTGCGGAAGGCCTCGAGGAAGACCGCGTCGACGAGCGCGGCCGAGGCCTTGCCGCCGGCACCGTGCGCGAGGGTGACGACCTCGTCGGTGAGCCGCGGCCGCCGTCGCCGGAACGCCTCGATCCGCTCCAGCACCAGTTCCTGGCGGCCCTCCGGCCGCGGAGGGTGAACGGTCGCGCTCACGAGGTGGCGGCGGCGAGACCGGCCGCGGTCCGGTGCAGGCGTCCGAAGGTGTAGTAGGCCGCGCACGCCCCCTCGGAGGAGACCATGCACGTGCCGATCGGCGTCTCGGGCGTGCAGGCGGTGCCGAACACCTTGCACTCCCAGGGCTTGATCGCGCCCTTGAGCACCTCGCCGCACTGACAGGCCTTGGGGTCGGCCACCCGGATCCCCGGCAGGTCGAAGCGCCGCTCGGCGTCCCAGTCGGCGAAGTCCTCGGACAGCGCCAGCGCGCTCTGGGCGATGAAGCCCAGACCGCGCCACTCGAAGTGCGGCCGGAGCCGGAAGACCTGCTGCAGCACGGCCAGCGCGATCGGGTTGCCCTCGTCGCGGACGACGCGGGTGTACTGGTTCTCCACCTCGCACCGGCCCTCGGCGAACTGCTCCAGCAGCATCACGATGGCCTGGAGGATGTCCAGGGGCTCGAACCCCGTCGTCACCAGCGGCTTGCCGTACCGGCGGGCCACGAAGTCGTACGGCCGGTTGCCGATCACCGTGCTGACGTGCCCCGGGCCCAGGAAACCGTCGAGCCGCAGGTCCGGCGACTCCAGGATCGCCTTGAGCGGCGGGACGATCGTCACGTGGTTGGAGAAGACGCTGAAGTTGGAGATGCCCAACTCCCGGGCCCGCAGCAGCGTCACCGCGGTCGACGGCGCGGTCGTCTCGAACCCGACGGCGAAGAAGACCACCTGCTTGTCCGGCGTGGCCTGGGCGATCTTCAGCGCGTCCAGCGGGGAGTAGACCATCCGGACGTCGGCACCCCGGGCCTTGGCCTCCAGCAGGCTTCCGGCGCTGCCCGGCACCCGCATCATGTCCCCGAACGAGGTGAAGACGACGCCGGGCTGCTCGGCCAGGGCGATGGCGTCGTCGACCCGGCCCATCGGGATGACGCAGACGGGGCAGCCCGGACCGTGCACGAGCTCGACGGTCTCGGGCAGCAGTTGCTCGATGCCGTGCCGGTAGATGGTGTGCGTGTGCCCACCGCAGACCTCCATGAAGGCGTACGGCAGGCCGCCCCGGCCCCCGTCGGCCAGCTCGGTGATCCGCCGCACCGCGATCCGGGCCGCGGCAGGGTCGCGGTACTCGTCGACGAACCTCATCGGGACTCCCCCTGCTCCAGGTGCTGCTGGACCCGCCGCCAGAGGGCGTGCGCCAGCGCCGACTGGGCCTCCTGGGTCCGGTGCACGCTCTGCCCCTCGACGGCCAGGCAGTGGTCGAGGTCGGGGCAGGTCGCCATGGCGCCGCCCCGGTAGCCGGCCAGCCCCACGGTCAGGAGCCCACGCCGGCGTCCCTCCGCGAACGCCTGCAGCACGTTGACCGAGCCCCCGCTGGTCGACAGGCCCACGGCGATGTCCCCGGCACGGGCGTGCGCGATGAGCTGGCGGGAGAAGACGACCTCGACTCCCACGTCGTTGGCCAGGGCCGTCAGCACGGCGGGATCGGCCACGAGCGAGCGCGCCGGCAGCGGCCGGCCGGCCGACGGGGAGGCGAACAGCGCAGCCAGCCCAGCGGCGTCCGTGGCGGATCCGCCGTTGCCGAACGTGAACAGCCGGCCGCCGGCCGCGAATGCGGCCGCCATGGCCGCCGCGACCCGGTCGAGGTCGGGGCCCAGGCCCGCGATCGAGGTCCGGCGGAGCTCGATGCTCTCGGCGGCCTTCGCCTCAGCGGAGCCCGCGAGGTCCCTCCCCAACGCCGCAGCGTCGGTCTCCTCGGCGTCGAGGAAGGGGTAGAGGAAGCTGCCGCCGCTCACGGCGCTGCGTCCGGCGCGGCGGCGTCCAACCGCGTGATGGCCATGCCGGCGTGGACGACGAGGAGGTCGTGCTCGGCGACCGCGCCGACCAGCGAGAGGTCCGCGTCCTCGATGCCCTGGTCGGTCCGGACCACCGCCGAGGCGCCGCGGACGTCGACGACCTCGGCGAGCCGTCCCTCGTCCGAGCAGGTGACGCAGACCGGACCCTCGCAGGGATCATCCGGCCGCAGCAGCCCGGGGTGCTCGAGCCAGACGTGGGCCAGCTCCCAGAGCAGGTGGTAGACGAGGATGAACCCGCCGTCGTGCTCGGCGGCCTCGTCGGTCAGCCAGAGCACGTGGTCGGCTGCGCCCGCGGCCGGCCGCTCCCCCGCGCCGATCCACAGCGAGGCCACCCCCCAGGCGGGGGCGCGTCGGACCAGGTCGAGGACCGGGGCGGAGGCGGCCGGCCCGATGACGACGAGCACGTCACCGGGGCGGGCGTTCGCGCGGGCGACCGTGGTCGCCTCGTGCGGCGGCAGGGCCACCGCCGCCAGCGCCGGCTTGCCGACGACCACGGGGTGGACGAACTCGACTGCGACGTGCTGCGCGTGGTGCGGCGACGCCGGAGCTGCGCACCACAGGGTGCCCCCGGCGGCCAGCCGGCGCGCCAGCACGCGGGACGCCGCCGCCAGGTCCTCGCCCAGTCCCGGGGGCAGCCCCGTCGCGGCCGGCACAGCGGTCGTCGTCACGACGACGTCGCCCGCGGTGCCGCCCGGTTGAGGTCCTCGACCTGGAGGCCCTCGACGGTGGCCGAGTAGTCCGAGAGCTCCTGCTCGTACATGTCGCCGAGCCGCTTGAGGGCGTCGAGGGTCTCGCGCGCCTCCGCCTCGTCGATGACGGCCATCGCGAAGCCCACGTGCACGAGCACCCAGTCCCCCACCCGGACGGCCCCGGGTCCGTCCAGGCCGATCAGGGCCACCGACACCTCACGGCGGACGCCGTCGACGTCCACCTTCGCCCGCAGCGCAGCGGGATCGCTGATCGCCACGATCTGACCGGGGATGCCGAGGCACATGCGCGAGCTCCTGGAGATGGGTGACCTGCATCACTGTAGGCGTCGGGCTAGGTGCGTGGAACCACTAGCGGCGACCGGTCCGCCACCGGCACAGTCCCCGTCATGCGGGTGGCCTTCGTGGGCAAGGGCGGCGCCGGCAAGTCGGCACTGGCCGGGACGTTCGCCCGTGTCCTGGCCGGCACCGGTGAGCGCGTCCTCGCGCTGGACTCCGACCCCATGCCTGGCCTGGCCTTCTCGCTGGGGATCGACCGGACCGATGCGGGGCTGCCCGACGACGCGGTCGAGGAGTACGAGGACGGCGGACGGCGGCGGTACCGGCTGCGCGCGGGTCTCTCCGGCCCGGACGCGGTCGACCGGTACGCCGTCCGCGGCCCGGACGGCGTGCACTTCCTGCAACTGGGCAAGGCGCGGGGACCCCGCTGGGCGAACACCCGGCAGCACTTCGGTTTCCAGGGCGTCCTGGACGACCTGCCCGGGAACGGCTGGAGCATCGTCGGCGACCTGCCGGGCGGCACCCGCCAGCCGTTCCTGACCTGGGGCCGCTACGCGCGGACCTTCCTGGTGGTCGTGGAGCCCACCCCGGCGTCCCTGCTGTCCGGGCGGCGGTTGGCCCGGCTGGCCGAGGGCAGCGGCCACCCCCGGGTGCTGGCGGTCGCCAACAAGGTGCGGGAGCCCGGCGACGCGCAGGTGGTCGCAGCCGGAACCGGGTTGGACGTCGTCGGCGCCGTTCCGCTGGACCCGGCGGTGGCCGATGCCGACCGGCTGGGCCGCCCCCTGGTCGACGCGGACCCTGACGCGCCGGCGGTCGCGGCAGTACGGTCCCTCGTGGACGTCCTGCGCGACCGGGAGGAGCCGTCGTGAAGATCGCCGTGGTCGGCAAGGGCGGTTCGGGCAAGACCACCACGTCGGCGGTGCTGGCCCGGACGCTGGCCCGGCGCGGGCTGGACACGCTGGCCCTCGACTGCGACACCAACCCGAACCTCGGCCTCTCGCTGGGCCTCGGCGAGGAGGCGACCGAGCGGCTCGTCACGGTCCGGGACGCCGTCGACGCGGGCGAGGAGGAGCACGCGACGAGCGCCGACGACCTGGTCGAGCGCTTCGGTGTGCTGGCCCCGGACGGGGTGCGCCTCGCGGTGGTGTCGGCGATCCAGAACCCGCAGCCGGGCTGCCCGTAGTGCGGGATCTCACCTGAGCAGTTGCTCGGGCAGCTGGCCCGTCCGGGTCGTGCCGTCGTCGCCGACTTCGAGGCAGGCCTGGGCACCGTCCTGCGGCTGGGCGGGCAGCCCGTCGACGTCGTCGTCGTGGTGGTGGAGCCGACCGCCAAGTCGCTGGAGGTGGGTCGCCGGGCGGCGGACGCCGTGCGGGAGGGCGGACTGGGCCGGGTCGTCGTCACGGCCAACCGGGTCCGGGACCCCGACGACGCCGCTCGTGTGCGAGCGGCCTTCCCCGGCCTGGACCCGGTCCTCGTCCCGGACGAACCGGCCATCGGGGCCGCGGAGCGCCGGGGCGAGGCTCCGCTGGACGTGGCCGCCGACTCCCCCGGCGTCCGGGCACTCGTGGCCCTGGCGGAGAGCCTGGTGCCCGGCCGGGGCTGAGGGCCGACCGGCCTCAGTCGCGTCCGGCGGCGTCGACGGCGTCGAGCACGCGCTCCAGCGCGGCGCTCAGGGCCGGGGACCCGGGGCCGGTGGTCCCTGCGCCCCGGTCGGCGTCGGCGACGTCCTCGTCATAGGGCAGCACACCGGCGACGACCAGACCCTCGTCGGCGAGTGCGGTGCGGAGGTAGCCCTCGTCGTCGGCAGAGCGCGCCTTGTTGCCGACGGCGAGCACCTGGAGAATCCCCAGCTCGGCCGCCAACGCCGCGGTCCGCGCCGCGGTGACCACGGACTTGCGGGTCGGCTCGCAGACCACGAGCAGCAGGTCGGCGTGGGCGAGGGTGCCTCCCGACCGGCTGAGGTGCTCGAGCCCGGCCTCCATGTCGACCAGGGTCAGGTCCACGTCGGCGAGTGCGTCGGCGAGCAGGCTGCGGACGGTGGCGTGACCTCCGCAGGTGCACCCGGCGCCGGCCTGCGCGACCTTGATCGCCGAGATGAGCGTCGGGCCGGCCGGCGTCGGCCGGCCGTACTGCTCGACGAGCTCCCCCGCCGCCGTTCCGCCGCCCCCGCCCACCACCACGCTCCGGGGCAGCACCGGGACGGCCTCGGTCTCCTCCAACGACAGCCCGAGCGACAGTCCGAGATTGGGGTTGGAGTCGGTGTCGATGGCCACCACCGTGCGGCCCCGGCCGGCCCAGGCCCGCGCCAGGAGGCCGGCGACGGTGGTCTTGCCGACACCCCCCTTCCCCACCACACCGACCTTGAGGGCGACCGGGCGTGCCGTCGTGGTCATCCGCTGCTCCCTCGTCGCCGTCGCCGGATGGTGGCGCAGGTCACGTTCCAGGAGGCACACTGCCAGCACGTCGCCGAACCGTCGACAGGCAGGAGGACCGCGCGATGACGACGGTCCGTCCCGCCCGTGGCTGAGGGGATCCCGGAGGCGGCGCTGGCCGGGCTCGGCCCGCTGCTCGACCGGCTCGAGGAGCTGTTCGGCGAGGTCGAGCAGTTCGACGAGGCCGTCCGGAGCCGGGTGTTCGAGCTCCTCGACGGCGTCGATGCCATCCACCGGCTGGCGGTGACCCGGCTGGCCGACGCCCTCGGCGCCGATGTCGACCGGTTGCGGCGCTGTGACCCGGCGGTCGCCTGGCTCTTCGAGGCCTACGGCGTGGGTGTCGACGACGTCGCGGCGGCCGCGGCCGCCCTCGATCCGATCCGGCCCTACGTCACCGAGCACGGAGGGGACGTCGAGGTTCTCGCCGTCGAGCGGGGCGTGGTGCGGGTCCGGCTGGCCGGCGCCTGCTCGGGCTGCACGTCGGCCGCCCAGACCCTCCGGTACGGCGTCGAGGAGGCGCTGCGGGACAACCTGCCCGGGTTCGTCGCGATGGAGGTCGCGCCCGACGGCGGTGCGGCCCCGCACCCACCCCCGGGCCCCGTGCTCCTGCAGATCCAGCCGCGACCCGCGTGAGGAGGATCGTTCCTCAGGATCGCTCCGGTACGTGCTCGGCCAGCAGCCGGCCGACCTCCGCGACCGCGACCTCGACCGCTCGCTCGGTGGCCGGGGACAGGCTCCGTCCCACCCGGTCGGTGTCGGTCGTCTGCACTCCCACCACGAACGTGGTGTCCGGCAGCACGCCGAGGGCTCTGGCCACCATGAGGGCCTTCTCCGGGGTGGCCAGGTGCACGTCGGCCAGCTCGTCGCGCCGCCGAGCGGGTGGAAGGGTCGCGACGTCGAGGACCTCTGGACGCTGCACGACCACGGTCCCGGGTGCCCGGCCGAGGTCGACGGCGTCGACGACGATCAGCACGGCCGTTCCTCGCATGAGCTCCTGCACCAGGTGGATGCCCCCGATGCCGACCTCGAGCACGCTGACCCCTGCGGGCAGGGCCACGGTCAGGAGCCGCTCGGCGACCGCATTGCCGAACCCGTCGTCCCCGCGGAGCACGTTGCCGAAGCAGGCGACGATCGCGCTCACGGCAGCAGGGTAGGCGGCGGTGGCAGCGGAGCAGGAGTCGCCGGAGGCCCGGCTCGCCCGCTACCCGGTCGGGCGCTACCCGGTGCAGCACGCGACGGCGCAGTTCCACCTCGGCGCGGCCCGGCTGGCGGCGGGTCGGCCGGCCGACGCCGTGGACGCGCTGACCGTCGCCCGGCGGGTCTTCGGTGAGGTGGGACTGCGTCTGGAGGAGGCGAAGGCCACCAACATGCTGGGCATCGCACTCCGCGAATCCCGCCGGGCCGTCGCCGCCGAGACGGCGTTCCGGACGGCGGCGGAGGACTTCGCAGCGCTCGGCCGGCCGGTCGAGCAGGCGGCAGCGCTCTACAACCTGGCATTGGTACTCAGGGACGCCGGCGACCTCGCGGGCGCGTGCACCACGTGGTCGACGGCGCAGCAGTACTTCGCCGCGGCGGGGCAGCTGTCCCAGGCGGCGACCTGCGCACGCGAAACCGGGGCCTGCCTGCTGACCGCCGGCGACCCGACGGGTGCGCGGCCGCTGCTCGAGGAGGCCGCAGACCTCGCCGAGCGGGGTGGCGACCTCGCCGGGCTGGGCGCTGCCCTCAACGTGCTGGGCCTGGCGCTGCTCGCCACGGACAGGCCGGCCGAGGCCGGAGAGATCTTCCGCCGGGCGCTCGGCGCCTTCCCCCGTGCCGTGCGACCGGCGGAGTACGCGATGGCCAAGGCCAACCTGGCACTGGCCGCCGCGCGGGCCGGGCAGGACGCCCGGGCCCGGCTGGCCGCCCGACAGGCCCTCGCCGTGCCGGCCGCCGCCCCACCGGTCCGGGCCCAGGCCCGGCAACTGCTCGCCGAGCTGCCGCCGCCGTCGGGCAGCGACCTGCTCGCCGCGCTGGACCAGGAGCCGGCCGACCGGTGGACCGCGGTGGTGCGCGAGGAGGTGGTGCGCCTGGCCGAGGCGACCACCGGCGAGCGGCAGGCGGGCGTGGCCGGCTTCCTCGACGGCGCCCTCGGTCGACCGGGCACTGCGGTCGCACTGGCCCAGACCCTGCTGCAGGTGCTGCTCGAGCTGCCACCCGCGGCCTACGACGCCCTCGTCCGGGCCGTCGTGGGGACCGCCGCGGCCCGCACCGGTGGAGCCGCGGAGGACGGTGAGGCCCTCGGTCGCGTGCTGCGTTCGGCCATGGTCCGGTTCCCCGTTCCGCAGTGGCAGCGGCTGGCGGCGAGCTTCGACGCGGCGGCCGACGAGCGCGGCACGCCGCTCGGGTGGCGATGAGCGGCGACCTCGCCGGGGAGGAGCTGGCACGAGCGCTCGGGGACCGGCCGTTCCGCTCCTATCCCGCGCTGCTGTCGACCGAGCCGGAGGCGATGGCCTGGGCCCGCTCGGGTGGGCCGGCCGGCGCCGTGGTCGTCGCCGACTACCAGGCCTCGCCGCGGGGGCGGGGCGGCTGGCCGTGGCAGGTGCGGCCCGGGCAGGGGCTCGGCTTCTCGATGGTGCTCCGTCCCGAGCTGCCGCCGGAGCGGGAGGGCTGGCTCTACGTCGTCACCTCCCTCGCAGTGGCCGATGCGCTGGCCGGTGCGCAGGACGGTGCGGTCGCCGAGGTCGGGTTCGACTGGCCGGAGACCGTCACGACGCCGGACGGCGCAACGGTGCTCGCCCGGCTGGGGATCTTCGTGCAGCCGGGGCCGGAACGGATCCAGTGGGCCGTGGCCACGGTCCTCGTCGAGGACGCGGAGTTCCCGCGGGGTCCGCTGCTCGCCCGCCTGTGCGCCGCTGTCGAGGAGCGGCTCGCCGGGCCGGCGACTGCGCTGCTGGCCGACTACACGACCCGCTGCCGCACCATCGGGCGGTCCGTACGGGCGCGGATGATCCCGCTCGGTCCGGGCGGCCCGGCGGTGGCCGGCGAAGCCGTCGACGTGCTTGCCGACGGCGCGCTCGTCCTGGTCACGCCCCGCGGCAACCGCGTCGCCGTCCGCCCGCCCCACCTCGGCGTGCTGGAGGCCGCCGGGGCGGAGCAGGAGGACGTGTAGGTGTTCGGTGCATGTAGTAGCGTCTCTGTGATGCTGGTCACAGTGCGCCGTCCTCCGGTCCGGTCCGCCATCGTCGAGGCCCCGGTCGGGTGGAAGGCCGGGTGGGCGGCGGGCGGCGCCGTCGTCGTGGTCGCTGCAGGACTGCTGCTGGCGATCATCGGGCTGGCCCGGCGCATCGCCCGGCAGGCCGACGAGATCGCCGCGGCGCTGCAGGGCACGCACGGCAACACGGCACCGCTGTTCGACCTCGTGCAGGTCAACGGTCACCTGGAGCGCATCGTCGCGGCACAGGAGGGCCGGTGAGCCGCGCCGCGCAGCTGACCGCACTGGCCGGGCTGGGCGCGGGAGCTGCCGCAGTGGGCGTGGCCGGCCTGCTCCTGCACCGCACGCTGGCGGCGGCCCAGGAGATCGGCAGGTACGCAGCGGACGTCGCCGCGGTCGCCGGCGCGCTGCGCAGCAACACCGACGTGGCCGGCCACCTGGGGGACCTCGGTGCGGGAGCCGCACGGGTGCGAGCCGCTGTGGGCGCGTCGGCGCCGGACGGTGCGGTCCGATGACCCGTCGCGACGCGACCGAGGTGCGGTGGCTGACCACGCTGGCCGGCGGCGGGGTGGTCCTCGTCGCCGTCGCCGGCCTGCTGGAGATCCTGCGCCGCAGCGTGCGAGAGGTCGACGCCGCGGTCGGGAGGGCGTGGACGGCCGGGAAGCTGGTGGCGCAGGACACCCAGACCGGGCACCTGCTGCAGGGCACGACGGCTCGGACCGCCGTGCTGCGCGGCAACCTGGCGATGCCGGACGGCGACGAGGAGCGTGCCCGATGAGGAGAGGCCTGATCGCCGCCACCCTGGGTGAGGTGGTCCTGCTGGTGGGAGCACTGGCCGGTTACCTCATCGCGATCACGCGGACCCTGCGCCGGGTCTCGCAGACCCTCGCCCGCGTCACGATGGGGGTGCGCGCCATCGAACGCCAGACCGAGCCGATCGGACCGGCGCTCCAGCAGGTCAATGCCGACCTCGACGCGGTGGCCTCGGCCCTCGAGCGCCGCTGACCGGCTCGCCGCCGTGCAGCCGGCCCGGTGTCAGGGTGCGGCCTGTTCCACCGCCTCGGTCGGCACCGTGTAGCTGCCGCTCATCGTGAACTGCACGTCGCGGAACTCGCCGAGCTCGGCACAGCCCTCGGGCGCGAAGCAGAAGAAGTAGCCGGCGATCCTGCCCTCCCCGCGCAGCTGCTCGTACGGCCCGGTGCCACCGGCGATCTGCAGGGACCCCTGCCAGACCACCGTCTCCTCCGTGGCCTCCACCGCCTGCGCGGTCCACTCGATGCGGATCCGGTCCTTCTCCGGGTCGGGTACCGGGTCGGGGTCGGGCGTCACTCCGGGCCGCAACTGGCACACGGTGAGCTCCACCGAGCCCTCCATCTGCACCACGCCGTCCTCCCCCTCGGTGACCTCGAATTCCAGCGGGTGCGAGCGGGTCGAGGCGGGGACCCGGCTGCCGGGGACGAGCGCGTTGAAGGTCGGCAGGTCACCGGAGATGTTGTTGACCGGCGCGTTCCCCGTGCACGGGATGCCGGCGTAGCGGTACGGCCCCGCGTCCTGCCCGCTGCCGTCCCAGGGCTTGGGCTGCTGCGCCGCGAGATCGGCGCCCGCGTACTGCGTCGTGTGCGCCATCGCCACCAGGCTGAACGACCCCCGGACCTCGTCCTCGCCCCGCCCCAGGACCGGCCTCTCCTCCTCGGGCGCCTCCGTGCCCTCCGCTGCCGGCTGGGTGGTCCCGGCCTGGGTCCCGGCCGGGTCGTCACCGCTCGAGCAGCCGGCCAGCAGGCCGACTCCGAGGGCGAGGGACAGCGGCAGGGACAGCATCGTGCGGGACATGCGATCTCCCCGGTGCCGGCGCGTTGGGTCGCCCCATGCTGTCGCTGCAGGGGCTCCCGGACCAGTCCGTGCCCGCGCCGACCTGCCCTTGACGGCGGCCGCACTGCGGTGGACGGTTCCCCTGGGGAGACCGACGTCCGAGGGAGGCGCGATGGCGCGCGGCAGCGGAACGGTGCGCGGCATCGGGGTCGGCGTGTGCAGCGTCGCCCTGTTGTGGATGGGGGCGCCGGCTGCCCTGGCCTGCGACACCGGCTCCTGGCTCACGGTCGACGGCGACGCCGGCTCGGGCACCGTGGTGACGGTCCGCGGCGGGGGCTTCGCTCCGGGCACGATGACCCTGGTCTGGGACCGTTCGGCCGGGCAGGTCCTGGGGGACGCCGCGGTCGCTCCGGACGGCACCCTCCAGACCCGGATAGAGATCCCCTCCGACGCGGCGGGCGCACACAAGGTCATCGCGGTCCCGGTCGGCGAGGTGGAGTCCCCCACCGGCACGCACGCCTGGACCGACGTCGTCGTGCCGACGGGGGGTGTCGGGCCGCCCACCACGCCGACGTCGACGGCCCAGACCACGCAGACCGGTCGGGAGGCTCCGGAGTCGGCCGCGCCGGCGCCGGTCGCGCTCGGCCTGGGTGCCCTGGTGGTCGCCGTGCTCGCGGTCGTACTCCGGCGCCGGACCGCGAGCACGGTCCCGGACAGCGACGACACCCCCGACGATCTCGACGCCGAGCTGCGGTCGCTCGTCGCCGGACCGCACGGGCACCGGCTGTCCGAGCCCGGGAGGACCACGACGCGGAACAGCTGATCCAGCGAGTCGTCCCTGGGAGGGTGCCGCCGTCCGGGATGCCGGCGTCCCTCCTCCCCCGGGTCACTGCACCGCCTCCAGCACCTCCAGCCGGTCGAGCTCCTCGATCAGCGCCCACCACAGGCCCCAGTCCCGGTGGTCCATGCCGCCGCTGCTCGAGCCGGCGGCGATCGCCAGCCGCAGCCGGTCCCGCAGCGGGAAGGCCGATCCCCAGCGCCCGGACCGGTCCAGGTGGGCCAGCTCCTCCAGTAGGGCGCGCAGCAGGCGCAGAGCGTCGGAGTCCGCGAGCCGGTCGCCGGTGACCAGCGGGCGCAGGTCGTCGGCGAGCCGCAGCAGCGGAGCCCGGCGCACCTCGTTCCGCACCAGGGTCAACGCCGCGCCCAGGCCGGCTGCCGCCGGTGCACTGAGCCCCTCCCCCGGCTCGACGATCTGCGGCTCGACCTCCACCACCACCGTTCGCACCGGGAGGACGCCGAAGCCGGCCGCCACGTCGACCACGAGGTCGACGTGCACGTATCCCACGACGGCGTCCCCCACCGCGGCCTGCACCTGCTCCGGTGACAGCTGCGGTGGATCGAGGCGCCGGCGCTCGACCGCCCCGGGCGGGCGCCCGCGCCGCACCGCGGCCACCAGGACCAGCAGGTCGGGACGCGCGTCCGTCAGCCGCTGGGCCACCGCCACGGCGCCGTAGTGGAGGTCCTCCACCCGCACGTCGGGCCCGAGGTCCTCGTCGGCCAGCCGCTCGACCGCGAGCCGGCCCAGGTCCAGGTCGCGCTGGAACAGCTCGCTCACACCGCCCACGAGGACGGTCACCGAGGGCCCGGGCCCTCAGTCACCGCCGCAGGAGCAGGTGTTGACCTCGCGGACCACCTCGCCGGCACCGGTGTGCACGTGCGTCGTGCACGGCATGCAGGGGTCGAAGCTGCGGATCGCCCGGAGCATGTCGATGCTGGTGAAGTCCGACGGGTCGGACAACTTCTCGAGGATCGGGGTGTTCATCACCGCCTCCTCGTACGGGCCCGGCTGATCCCACGGGTCGCGCGGTGAGGCGTTGATCGTCGACGGGGTGCAGATCTGGTAGTTGGTGATCTTGCCCTTGTCCATGACCAGGTGGTGGGTGAGCCAGCCGCGTCCGGCTCCCCACCAGCCGACGCTGACCCGCTCGTCGTCGGGGATCGCGTTCTCCAGCTCCTCCGGGTCGAGGGCGGCGACCCGGCGCTCACCCTGCTTGTGCAGGTCGTAGGCCTGCAGCAGGCTCTCCAGCGCCACCAGCTGGCTGAACAGGTAGTGGTACGCGCGGCCGCGGTTGCGCTCGAACGCGTTCCACTTCTCCGGCACCCGCCACT
>JALYNA010000308.1 GCA_030773455.1 Actinomycetota bacterium | reverse complement strand
GAGCGGGCCCGGGGTCAGCGAGCCGGAGGGCAGCGGCTCGCCGGGCAGCGCTGGGCCGGGCCAGGGGACCTCCGGCTGCAGGAGCGCGGGGTCGGCGGGCGCCACCACGGCGGCGACCGCCTCGGCCTGGTACGGCTCCGGGCCAGTGGCGCCCAGCGGCTCCGGTGAGGTCAGCACGCCGAGCAGGCCGAGCAGTTCCCCGCGCGCTCCCTGCTGCTCCGGCGTGAGGCCGCTGTCCCCGGGCAGCTCGAACAGCGCCTGACCTCGCGCACCGCCGTCCCCTCGTCGGTGACGAGGGTGAACCGGGTCGCCGGGGCGTCGGCGACCGGCGGCGTGCCCAGGTCGCCGCGGCCGGTCACGCCGGCCGCCACCGCGCGGTCGACCACGGTCCGCACCCCCTCGGCGTCGAGCCGCCACACCTGCAGCGGCGGCAGCGCCGGCGGCGGGTAGACCTCGATCTGCGCCCCCGGGGCGACCACCCGGCCGTCGCCGTAGACGGCGACCAGCGGCACGCGGGCGGCCAGGGCCTCGGGCGGGAGGAACCCGCCGACGTGCTCGACCTCCAGCACGAGCGCGCCCGGCCCGTCCGCGACCGGCGTCGGCCGGGTGGCCGCGTCCCCACCGCTGCCGGCGCAGCCGGCCACCAACGCGAGCAGGGCCAGGACGGCGGGCAGCCGGGCGGGTCTCACCGGGCCAGGATGGCGCGCCCGCGGCGGACGGCCCGTTGCCCCGGGCGCGTCGTTGCCGGTTCGGTACCGTCGGACCCCGTGCGCCTGGTCATCGCCCGCTGCTCGGTCGACTACGTGGGGCGGCTGACCGCCCACCTGCCCATGGCGCCCCGGCTGCTGCTGGTCAAGGCCGACGGGTCGGTGTCGGTGCACGCCGACGACCGCGCCTACAAGCCGCTGAACTGGATGACCCCGCCCTGCTCCTTCCGGGACGAGCTGGTCAGTGGTCCCGATGGGGCATCGGGCACCTGGACGGTCACCAACAAGGCCGGCGAGCAGCTGATCATCACCATCGAGTCGGTCGAGCACGACAGCACCCACGAGCTCGGCGTCGACCCGGGCCTGCAGAAAGACGGCGTCGAGGCCGAGCTGCAGCGGCTGCTCGCCCTGCACGTGGAGACCTTCGGGACCGGCTGGTCACTGGTCCGCCGCGAGTACCCGACCGCGATCGGCCCGGTTGACCTGCTGTGCCGCGACGCCGACGGCGCCGTCGTCGCGGTCGAGATCAAGCGCCGCGGGGAGATCGACGGCGTCGAGCAGCTGACCCGCTACCTGGAGCTGCTCAACCGCGATCCGCTGCTGGCGCCCGTCCGCGGGGTCTTCGCCGCCCAGGAGATCAAGCCGCAGGCGCGGGTCCTGGCCGGCGACCGCGGCATCGAGTGCCTCACCGTCGACTACGCCGTCCTAAAGGGCACCGACGACCCCTCGCAGCGGCTGTTCTGAGCGTTACCGGTCGGTAGCCCGGCGTCGGCGGGATCGCCCGCGGGTGCGAGACTGCCTCTGATCGCGGACGGGGTGCCCGAGGCCGGGCGCCGGCGCAGAGGAGATGGCAGCGTGGCGAGAGAACTGACCGAGGTCGGCGTGGTGGGGCTGGGCACCATGGGGGCCGGGATCGTCGAGGTGCTCGCCCGGGCGGGCCTGTCGGTGACCGCCGTGGACGTCGACGAGGCGGCCGTGGCGCGCGGCCGGGGGCACGTCGAGCAGTCCACCGGCCGCGCGGTGAGCCGCGGCAAGCTCGACGCCGCCGACCGCGACGCCATCCTCGACCGGATTCGGTTCGGCACGTCGCTGGAGGACCTCGCGCAGGCCGAACTGGTGATCGAGGCCGTGCCGGAGCGGATGGAGCTCAAGCGGGAGATCTTCTCCGCGCTGGACAAGATCTGCCCGGCGGACACGATCCTGGCCACCAACACCTCCAGCCTGTCGGTCACCGAGATCTCGGTGGCGACCGGCCGGCCGAGCAAGGTCATCGGCATGCACTTCTTCAACCCGGCGCCGGTGATGAAGCTCGTCGAGGTCGTGCGCACCGTCGTCACCGAGCCCACGGTCATCGAGGACGTCGAGGCCCTGGCCGCGCGCCTGGGCAAGGTCGACGTCACCATCGGGGACAAGGCCGGGTTCATCGCCAACGCGCTGTTGTTCGGCTACCTCAACCACGCGGTCTCCATGTACGAGAACCGCTACGCCAGCCGCGAGGACATCGACGCGGCCATGCGGCTGGGCTGCGGCCTGCCGATGGGCCCGCTGGCGCTTATGGACCTCATCGGCCTGGACACCGCCTACGAGATCCTCGACACGATGTACCGGCAGTCGCGCGACCGGCTGCACGCGCCCAGCCCGATCATCAAGCAGATGATGACCGCGGGGCTGCTGGGCCGGAAGTCCGGGCGCGGCTTCTACACCTACGCCGGGCGCGACTCCGCCGAGGTGGTGCCCGACGCGCAGACCCCGGCGCCGGGCGGGGCGGCCGAGGGCGCGCGTGAGGTCCGGACGATCGGCGTCGTCGGCTCCGGGACCATGGCCACCGGCATCATCGAGGTCGTCGCCAAGGGCGGCTACGACGTCCGCTTCGTCGCCCGCTCCCCGGAGAAGGTCGAGGCCGTCTCCACGGCGCTGGCGAAGTCACTGGAGAAGCAGGTGCAGCGCGGCCGGCTCGACGAGGCCGGGCGCGACGAGGTGCTCGCCCGGGTCAGCGGGACGACGTCGCTGGACGAGCTCGCCGACCGCGACCTGGTCATCGAGGCCGTGGTGGAGTCACTGCCGGTCAAGGAGGCGCTGTTCGCCAACCTCGGGGAGATCGCCAGGCCCGGCGCGGTGCTGGCCACCACGACCTCCAGCCTCCCGGTCATCGAGTGCGCCAGGGCCAGCGGCCGCCCGGACGACGTCGTGGGCATGCACTTCTTCAACCCGGCGCAGGTGATGAAGCTGGTGGAGGTCGTCTCGACGATCTCCACCGCCCCCGACGTGGCGGCGACCGCGCACGCGGTCTCCCAGCGCCTGGGCAAGCACGCGGTGTCCTGCACCGACCGGGCCGGGTTCATCGTCAACGCGCTGCTGTTCCCGTACCTCAACGACGCGGTGAAGATGCTCCAGGCGCACTACGCGACCGCCGACGACATAGACGCCGCCATGAAGGTCGGCTGCGGCTACCCGATGGGACCGTTCGAGCTGCTGGACGTCGTGGGCCTGGACGTGTCCCTGGCCATCGAGCGGGAGCTGTACTCCGAGTTCCGCGAGCCCGGCTTCGCGCCCGCCCCGTTGCTCGAGCACCTGGTCACCGCCGGGTACCTGGGCCGCAAGGCCGGCCGCGGGTTCCGGGACCACGCGCGCCGCTGAGCCGGTGCCCCGCCGGAGCGGACGCAACGGGTCGCGGCCGGTCGGCGGCGACCCGTTCCGCCGTCTGGAGACGGTGGAGGAGGCCGCGGACGGCGACTGGGTGGTGCGGCGGCTCACCGGTGCCGCGAGCGCCAAGACCTACCGTTGCCCGGGGTGCGACCAGGAGATCCGCCCGGGGATGCCGCACCTGGTGACCTGGCCGGCCTACCCGCGCAACTCCGACAGCGACTCCGGGGACGGAGACCTCTGGGACACCGAGTCCGCTGCCGGCACGCGGCGGCACTGGCACGGCGCGTGCTGGCAGGCCCGGGCCCACCGCCGCTGACAAAGGCGGAAGGACCCCGTCCTCCTCACCCTGCGGAGAAGGACCCCCTGCCCCCCGCCACTCGCACGCTCGCGGCGGGACCCTGCAGGAGGCCTGCGGTGCCCTGGACGGGGCCTGCCCCACGCCTCGCAGGCTCGGCGTGGGTCCCTGCAGAGGGGCCACCTGTCCCGCACCGCTCGTAGAAGGACCCTCTCCCGAGCCCTTCGCAAGCTCAGGGCACGCCAGGAGAGGACCAGGGCCCCTGCAGGGGGGCCGTTCCATCGCGTCAGCCGGTCAGCACCGCTGTCACGACGACGTTGTCGACGTAGCTGCGGCGGGAGCGGTCGAAGTCGCCGCCGCAGGTGACCAGCCGCAGCTCGGCTCGCGGGGTGGGTCCGTAAACGGCCTCGGTCGGGAACTCGCTCTTCGGGTACCGGCCGGTCCGGGTGACGGTGAAGCGCGCCGTCGTCCCGTCCTCCGCGTCGATCACCACCTCGTCGCCGGGGGCGAGCTCGGTCAGGCGGTAGAAGACCGCCGGCCCGTCGACGGAGTCCACGTGCCCGGCGACGACCGCCGGGCCGACGTCGCCCGGGACGGCACCGTCGGCGAACCAGCCGGCCCGGTCGAAGTCCCCCGGCGGCACCAGGACACCGGTGGCGTCGGTGCCCAGCCGGAGCAGCTCGCTGTCCACGCCGATGGCCGGCACCCGCACGCGGACCGGTGCCGCCGCCGTCTGCTCCGTGCCCGGCTCGGCGACCACCACGAGCGGGGAGGTGTCGGCCGGCGCCGCCCCGGCGGCGGGGACGGGACCGCCGAGGGCGGCGGGACCGCCGGGGGAGACCAGGGCCAGCGTGCCGACCACCACGGCGACGCCGATGAGCGCGCCCCGCAGCAGCGACACGACCGGCCGCCGAGCGCGGCGGTGGCGGCTCACCGGCGGGACCTCAGGACCGGACGGCGTGCCGCGCCGGGCCGCGG
>JALYNA010000307.1 GCA_030773455.1 Actinomycetota bacterium | reverse complement strand
GGAGGCGACGGCGCGAGCCGCCGAGGCCGTCGCCGCGGCCGAGGAGGAGCGGCACCGGGTCGACGACCTCGACGCCCGCCGGGCCGACCTGCAGGCGCGGGTCGAGGAGCTGGCCGACGAACTGGCCCGCACCGAGGAGCAGGCCGCGCGGACCGCCGAGGAGCTCCAGCGGGCCGAGCGGCACCGGCGCACCGCCGAGCGGCACGCCACCGAGGCCGCCGCCGCCCGCGACCGCGCGCTGGCGGCGCTGCGCGCGCTTAAGTAGGGGCTGAGCGGCGGAGACCCGTGGGGCCTGGCCGGGCTGCGGCGCCGCGCGCGCCGACCTAGCGTCGGGCGCATGACCGCACCTCGCGTCGCCATCGTCACCGGCTCGGAGTCGGGCATCGGCCGGGCCACCGCCGTCGCGCTCGCCGAACGGGGCTGCGACGTCGGCATCACCTGGTACCGCGAGCGCGAGGCCGCGGAGGCCACCGCCGGGGAGGTGCGCGCGCTGGGCCGCCGCGCCGAGGTCCGGCACGTCGACCTCACCTCTCTGCCGCAGGCCGCCGACGTGGTCGACGAGCTCGCCGAGGCCCTCGGCGGGGTCGACGTCCTGATCAACGACGCCGGTACCGGTCACATGTCGACCGTCCTGGACACCGACTACGCGACCTGGCGGGAGGTGCTGGCCACCGACCTCGACGCGGCGTTCCTCTGCCTGCAGCGTGCCGCCCGCCGGATGGTCGCCGCCGGCCGCGGCGGGCGGATCGTCAACATCACCAGCGTGCACGAGCACCAGCCCCGGGTCGGCGCCGCTGCCTACTGCGCCGCGAAGGGCGGGCTGGGCCTGCTCACCCGGGTCGCCGCGATCGAGCTGGCCGAGCACGGCATCACCGTCAACGCCGTCGCGCCCGGCGAGATCGCCACCGCGATGACCGGCCAGGAGGACGAGGACCCGACCGCACCCGGGCACGAGCGGCAGGGCGTCCCGCTGCGCCGTCCCGGCGACGCCCGCGAGGTGGCCGCCGTCGTCGCCTTCCTCGCCTCACCGGCCGCCTCCTACGTCACCGGAGCGTCCTGTCCGGTGGACGGCGGCATGCTGCAGATGGGGCCGATGGCCGGCTCACACCTGGACTCCGACGACTGGCGCCGCCCGTGAGCGCGCCGCAGCCGGTGGGTCAGGCCCTGCGCTTGCTGTTCTTCGTGCGGTAGAGGTCGGCGTCGGCCCGCACGAGCAGCTCGGCGAGCGTGTCGCCGGGGCGGGCGGTCGCCGTCCCGGCCGACCAGGCCGCCGGGTGCGCGGCCCGCAGCCGGGCCAGCAGGTCCTCGGTGCGCGCGGCGTCGGTGTCGGGCAGGCTCAGCACGAACTCGTCGCCGCCGTAGCGGCCCAGCAGATCCGACATCCGCAGCTGCGCGCTCCACTCCGCGGCCAGCGCCTGCAGCAGGGCGTCGCCGGCGCCGTGGCCGCCCTGGTCGTTGACCTTCTTGAAGTTGTCGAGGTCGATGAGCACCACCGTGAACGGCTCGCCGCTGCGCATCGCGTGCGCCAGGCCGCGGTCGGCGGTCGCCTGCCAGGCGCGCCGGTTGGCCAGCCCGGTGAGCGGGTCGGTACCGGCCGCCCGGTGCAGGTCGCCGGAGAGGCGGGACTGCACCTCGGTGAGGACGACGACCGTGACTGCCGTGGTGAGCCACTGCGGCAGGAAGCCCGACGGCGCCGCGGCCGCGGCGCCGGCCGTGGTGGCCGCCAGCAGCAAGGCGACGTGCAGCCGGGCGGCCCAGCGGGAGAAGAAGTGGGCGCTGAAGACCCCGACGGCGACCATCGCCGGGCCCAGGCCGACGATCCCCACCGCGGTAGCCGAGCGCCAGCTCAGCAGGCCCAGGGCGACCGAGACCAGCAGGACCGCCGCGTGCAGCGACTGCGGGCCCAGCCGGTCGCGGCGCAGCCACAGCACGGCCGACCCGACGGCACCCAGCACGGCCAGACCCCACAGGAGCGCGACGGGCGACCGGTCGGACGCCGGCGCCAGCGCGCCCACGGCGCACAGCGCCGCACCCACTGCGTAGAGCAGTGCGAGCAGCGCGACGCCGCTGGGGCGGAGCGTGTGCATGGTTCCCCCGTTCGTCCCCCGTTCGTCCCGGCCAGCATCAGCTGCACGGACGACGCTCCCTAGCGCTGCGGAACCGTCCCACCCCCATGTAGGGAGACCCGGCCGTCCGACCGGGCGACGCCGAGGTCACTGTCACTGTCGGTCACTCTGCGGTGAACCTCCCTCACCATGGGCCGTGCGCCGCGAGCACCGGGGATCCCCGGCCTCCTGGCCGGCCGAGCGGGTCGGCGCCCCGGTGCTCAGGCCGTGGGTGAGGGGCCTCGGGCGCCGGGTGCCCGCCCGGGCTGGTGCAGGAAGTCCCGGAGAGCCGCGACGACGTGGTCGGCCGGCAGGTCGCGGGAGATGACGACCAGCGAGGAGGTGGGCGGGCCCGTCCAGGCGGGCAGGTGGCGAGGGGGGTGGACGACGTGCTGCACCGCGTCGAGGACGACGGGCGTCCCGCTCCCGGTGTCGAGGACGGCCTTCAGGCGCAGCACGCGGTCGCCGTGGGCGTGCAGCAGCGCGGAGATCCAGACGGCGAAGGCGGCCCAGTCCACGGGGCCGGGCAGGAGGGCCGATGCGGAGGTCACGCCGGTCAGGTGCTGCTCCGGCGGCAGCGGGGGCACCTCCGTGGCCGCGACCCGGTCGGGGAGGTGGGTGAGGTCCACGGGCCCGACCGTGACCACGGCGGCGGGGTTGACCCGCGCCAGCGAGATCGACCGGGCGGCGAGCGGGTCGACCGGCCGGCCGCGCATCCGCTCCGCCTCCGCCTCCGCCCACAGGGCACCGAGGTCGCGGACGAGCACGGTGCGCCCGCGCCCGTTGGCCAGCTGGTAGCCGCGCCCCTGCCATTCGGTGACCGTCAGCCCGGTTCCCTCCAGGAGCCTGCGCAGTCCCTGCAGGCGTTGCTGCTGAGGGCGCCGGCCCGTGGCTCCCGGCCCCTGCTCGCTCCAGTGGTCCCTCGGCGTCAGGTCCCCGCAGAGTGCACACATCCCGCTGACCCGCCCCCTCGGTCGGTTGGTGCCGTGGACCGCCGGCCCGGCCGCGCAGGGCAGACCGGGCCGGCGGAGTCGTTCGGTCAGAGGTCCTCGCGGGCGACCCCCACCTCGGAGCCGGCCGGCACCCGGCGCAGCCCGGCGGCCTCGTCGTAAGCCCACTCCTGGCCCACGCTGGTGCTGAGGTGCGACGACGAGCTCGGTGGCCGGCTGGTGGCCGAGCACCTCCTCGCCCTGGGTACCGCCGGCTCGCGGTGGTCGCCGGTGATCCCTACGCCAGCACCGGACACGACCGCCCCGCGGCTTCGTCGACCCCTGTCGCGAGCACGGCGTCGCCGTTCCGGACGCACGGATCGTCCACGGCCGTTTCGACGTCTCCGGTGGGCGGGCGGCGGCCGAGCGGTTGCTGGCGGCGCCCAGCCAGCCCGACGCCGTCTTCGCCGTCAACGACTTCGCGGCCATCGGTGTCATGGGAACCCTGCGCGAGCACGCCTGCGTGTGGGGGAGGACGTGGCGGTCGTCGGCTTCAACGACGTCTCCATCGCCCCTGAGCTGCCGATACCGCTGAGCACCGTCCGCAGCCCCCTGCGCGACATGGGGGCGCGGGCCGTGACGTCCTTGATCGATCGGGTGGAAGGGCGGACCGTCGACGTGGTCCGGCTGCGACCGGAGCTGATCGTCCGGGAGTCCAGCGGCCGGGGCCCTCGGCGCTGACTGGCGTGCGCCTGCCGGCCGCAGCGCGGTACCCGGGCAGTGCGGCGGAGGGTCGCCCAACCGGGAGCCCGGCACCCTGGTTCCCGCGATACTGGCCCGGTGACGACCCCGGCCATCGCCCGCCGAGCAGCGGCGGAGCAGGCGTGGACGCAGCTGCGGCCCGAGCTGGCGTCCGACGCCGTCGCCGCGCTCGGCCCGGCGGAGGGCGACGCCTTCCTCGCCCGCGCCGACCTCGCGCTGTACGACGTCCACGAGCCGCTGGCCGCCCTCTACGGGGACGCCGCGGACGAGCTCTTCGCCCGGGCGCTGCGGGCCGCCCTGGCCGCCGCAGCAGAGCGGCCGAGGCGCTGCGCCGGATCGACCGGCGCCGGGAGGTCGACCCGGCGTGGTTCCAGCGCTCCCGGGTGCAGGGCTACGTCTGCTACGTCGACCGGTTCTGCGGCACCCTGGACCGGCTGCCGGAGTGCCTCGACCACCTCGCCGAGCTCGGCACCACCTACCTGCACCTCATGCCGCTGCTGCGGCCGCGGCCGGGGGAGAACGACGGCGGCTACGCGGTGATGGACTACCGCCAGGTCGACCCGCGGCTGGGCACGATGGCCGACCTCGAGGACGTCGCCGCGGCGCTGCACGACCGGGGCATGGCGCTGTGCATCGACCTGGTGCTCAACCACACCGCCCGCGAGCACGCCTGGGCGCAGGGCTGGCTGGCCGGCGACCCCGCCTACGCCGGCTTCTACACCGCCTTCCCCGACCGGACGCTGTCCGACGCCTACGACGCGACGATCCCCGAGGTCTTCCCCGACCGGGCGCCGGGGTCGTTCAGCTGGGTGCCGGGGGCCTGCGGCGGCGCCGGCGGCTGGGTGTGGACGACGTTCTGGCCCCACCAGTGGGATCTGGACTACGCCAACCCCGAGGTCACCCTGGCGATGCTGGGGGAGATCACCTGGCTGGCCAACCGGGGCGTCGACGTCTTCCGGATGGACGCCGTCCCATTCATGTGGAAGCGGCTGGGCACCAGCTGCCAGAACCAGCCCGAGGGGCACAGCCTGCTGCAGCTGCTGCACGCGCTGATCCGGCTGGCCGCCCCCGGGGTCATCTTCAAGGCCGAGGCGATCGTCTCGCCCGACGACCTGGTCGCCTACCTCGGCGGGCACGATCGCTACCGGCCCGAGTACGAGCTGGCCTACCACAACCAGCTCATGGTGCTGCTGTGGAGCAGCCTGGCGACGCAGGACGTCCGGCTGGCCCGGCAGGCGCTGCGCCGGATGCGGCCGGTGCCGCCGAGCGCCACCTGGGTCACCTACGTGCGCGGCCACGACGACATCGGCTGGGCGGTCGCCGACGAGGACGCCGCCGCGGTCGGCCTCGACGGGTTCGCCCACCGGCGCTTCCTCAACGACTTCTACTCCGGCCGCTTCCCCGGCTCCTTCGCCCGCGGCGCGCTGTTCCAGGAGAACGAGGTCACCGGGGACGCCCGGATCTCCGGCTCCGCGGCGTCGCTGTGCGGCATCGAGGCCGCGCTGGAGGCCGGCGACGACGCGGCGCAGGACGCCGGGGTCCGCCGGCTGGTGCTGCTGTACTCGGTCGCGTACGCGTACGGCGGCATCCCGCTGCTGTACATGGGCGACGAGCTGGCGCTGCGCAACGATCCCGGTTACCTCGCCGACCCCGCGCGCGCCCCGGACAACCGCTGGATGCACCGCCCGCCGATGGACTGGGCCGCCGCCGCCCGCCGCGGCGACCCGGCCACCGTCGAGGGCCGGATCTTCGGGGCATTGCGCCGGCTGGGCGAGGTGCGCCGCTCGCTGCTGGCGCTGCGGGGCGGCGTGGAGTCGGCCGTGCTGGACGCCGGCAGCGACGCGGTTCTGGTGTGGCGGCGCAAGCACCCCCGCAGCGGCGCCTTCGTGGGGCTGGCGAACTTCTCGCCGTTCCCCCAGGGAGTGGACGACGACACCGTCACCGGCCTGGGCACCTTCGAGCAGGTGCACGGCAGCGACGGCGTCCTGCCGGTGCGGGAGGGGAAGGTCGTCGTCCCGGGGCTGGGCTTCGCCTGGTTCGCCGAGCCGTGACCGGCGCGCCAGCCGGGGCCACCGCCGGCGTCACCGTCGGGGTGGAGGAGGAGTTCCACCTCGTCGACCCCGACACCTTCGCGCTGACCCCCAGCACGGCAGTCGCGGCGGCCGCCCTCGCCGGCGAGGCGGGGGAGCACGTGCATCCGGAGATCGTCAGCACGCAGCTGGAGACCTCGACCGGCGTCTGCACCACCCTGCCCGAGCTGCGGGCCCAGCTGGCCGCCACCCGCGCCGAGGCGGCGGCGGCGGCC
>JALYNA010000306.1 GCA_030773455.1 Actinomycetota bacterium | reverse complement strand
GGCGCCGACGGGCCGCGGCAAGAGTGGCAGCCGCGCCGTCCGCAGGGGCAGCGGCCCGGGACCGGTCGTCCGGGCGGGCAGGACCGCCGTCCGCAGGGCGACGGGGGGCGCGATGATCGCCCGGACTGGCAGGACCGCCGCCCCCAGGGCGACCGGCCCGGGACCGGTCGTCCGGGCTGGCAGGACCGCCGTCCGCAGGGTGACCGTGCGCGAGATGACCGCGGCGGCTGGCAGGACCGTCGTCCGCAGGGCGAGCGGGCGGGGGCGGGTCGTCCGGGCTGGGAGGATCGCCGTCCGCAGGGTGACCGCGTCCGGGACGACCGGCCCGGTCGGCCGGACCTCGAGCGTCCGGCACGCACGAATTGGCAGGACCGGCGTCCGGGAGGCGACCGGCCGCAGGGCGACCGGCCCGGTCGGCCGGACCGGCGTCCGGACCGCGAGGGTGCGCCACGCAGTGGCTGGCAGGACCGGCGTCCGGGAGGCGACCGGCCGCAGGGCGACCGCACGCAGTGGCGCGACCGCCCGCGGGGCGAGGGCTCCGGCAGCTCCGCGCCGGACCGGCGGGAGGCGCGTCCACAGCGCCCGGGATTTCCCCGAGGGGACTGGCAACCCCGGGAAAGACGTCCCGGCGCGCAGCGGAGCGACTGGCGGGACCGGCGCCCCTCCGACGACCGCCGCGGGCGTCCGGAGCGCGGTGAGCGTGCACCGCGCAGCGGTGAGCGGACCCCGCCGGCACCTGCGGGCCCGGAGATCCCCGAGTGGGCGAACCCGGCTGACCTGGATAAGTCGGTGCGTGCAGCGCTGCGCGGCCTCGACCCCCGCAACGCTCAGCGGGTGGCCGGCCACCTGGTCGTCGCGGGCACGCTCGTCGACGACCAGCCGGAGGAGGCGCTGGCCCATGCCCGGGCAGCCCGCGACCGGGCATCGCGCGTCGCCGTCGTCCGCGAGGCCGTGGGCGTGGCCGCTTACCACGCCGGCGACTACGCCGAGGCGGCCCGGGAGCTGCGTGCCTACCGGCGGATGGGCGGCGACCAGGGGTACCGGGCGGTGCTCGCCGACTGCGAGCGGGCGCTCGGACGCCCGGAGGTCGCGCTGCGGCTGGTGCGCGAGGCCCTGGCCGAGCAGCCCGACGCCGAGGAGACCGTCGAGCTGCGCCTGGTCGAGGCCGGTGCCCGGCAGGACCTCGACGAGCTGCCCGCGGCCCGCCTCGTCCTGGAGGGGATACTGGGTGCGAACCCGCGGCCGGAGTGGGTGGACCTGACCGACCCCGCGGTGCTGCGGGTCTCGGCCGCCTACGCCGATCTCCTCGAGGCCGTCGGCCAGGGAGCCCTCGCCGCGGAGTGGCACACCGCGGTGGCCGCGCACACCCCCGAGGAATCCGACGTCGAGTTCGCCGAGGAGGAGCTGCCCGCGGACGACGGTGACCCGGCGGCGGAGGCCGCCGAGGCGCCGGCCCCGGCCGGCGGGGACACGGTGGACGCGACCGGCGCCGCAGAGCCGGCGGGCACCGGCGACGACGACATCGACGACACCAGCGACACGGGGGGCTACGACTACGACGTCGAGGCCGAGGTCGCCGAGCTGCTCGGCGAGGACGACGGACCCGAGGACGACGGACCCGAGGACGACGCCGAGCGCTGACCTCCGACAGCGGGGGCTGCGTCGTCCACACCGGCACGCCGAGTCCACAGACCGCCGGACGGCCTGGCCCGGGCACGGTGTGACGGCGAGGCTGCCGTCATGAGCGTGGCTGTGATCGACCGGAACGACGTGGTGCTCCGCGGGCGGCTC
Source organism: Actinomycetota bacterium (assembly GCA_030773455.1). Lineage (GTDB taxonomy): Bacteria > Actinomycetota > Actinomycetes > Mycobacteriales > Geodermatophilaceae > Geodermatophilus. Next base: position 6,024 of record JALYNA010000306.1, on the reverse strand, counting down.
TCCGCCCCGGCCGAGCTGCGGACCCTGCCCAGCGGCGACACGCAGGTCAGCTTCCGCCTCGTGGTGCGCCGGCCCGAGCCGCGGGCCCGCGGGCAGTCGACCGACACGCTGCCCTGCATCACCTACGACCGCGCCCTCCAGCGACGCGTCGCGGCGTGGCAGCCCGGTGACGTCATCGAGGTCGAGGGTGCTCTGCAGCGCCGGTTCTGGCGCACCGCGGGCGGCACCGCCTCGGTCACCGAGGTCAACTGCCGGCGCGGGCGCAAGGTGCCGCGGGCCGCCGGGGCCGACATCCGCACCGCGTGACCGGTCGGTCAGTCCGTGTGCGGTCGCAGCACCAGGCCGGTCCGGGGCTTCGGGACGAACAGCGTGGACTTGCGCGGCATGCGGGCGTCCGCCCGGGCCACGGCGGCGACGTCGGCCGGCGAGGGCGCCCGCAGCAGGACCGCGACGCCGCGCCGGCCGCGCGCAGCGTGCAGCGCCTCCTCGACGCCGTGCGCGATGAGGACGCCCGCTGCGTCGTCGGAGCGGCCCCACGTCCGCTGCACCAGGCCGTGGTGGGCGAGCACGACGTCCAGACCACGCCAGGCCGCGGGAGCCGCGGCGGGGACCGCGTCGAGCACCCGGTCCGACGGGCGGTCCAGCCGGACCAGCCGGGAGCCGTCGCTGACCAGCACGCCCGCCTGGCCGGGACCGGCGATCCAGCGCTGCACGGCCGCGGCGGGGCCTGCGGGGCCTACGGGCAGTTCGGTCGCCCGGAAGTCGGCCGAGGCCGCGGTGAGCGCCTCGTCGTAGGGCAGGTCGGGCACCACCCGGTGGATGGGCTGCACCCGCAGTCCGCCCGGCCCCATCGGAGTGAGGAGCGCCAGGATGGCGTGCGCCCCCTGAGCCCGCGCCGCGGCGAAGCGGTGGTGCCCGTCGGCGATGACCGCGCCGGTGCCGGCGAGCACGGTGGTCACCCGTCCGGTCAGCGCCGGGTCGGTCACCCGCCACAGGCCGTGCCGGACACCGTCGGCGTCGGTCATGTCCAGGGTCGGCGCGCCGTCCTGGGCCGCGGCGGTCAGCGCCGGGACCTCCGGGCGCGGGTCGTGCGCGAGCACGATGGGCTCCAGGTCGGTCCCGGTGGCCTCGAGCAGCGCACGGCGTCCCGCCACGGCACCGGGAAAGGTGTCCTCGTGCGGTAGGACGGCGCGGGAGCCGGGCGGGGGCAGCGTGACCGCGGCGAGCCAGCCGACGGTCGCGGGTGCGCCGGCCGCGGGGTGCATCACGTAGACCCACAGCGCCGGCTCGGGATCGCGCTCGAGCACCCCGGCGGCCATCCAGGCCCGCAGCGTCCCCGCGGCCTGGACGACCGGGCCGCGCAGCGCGTTGGTGCCCGGCCCGTCGGGTCCGGGCGCGACGACGGGCAGGATGAGGCGCACGATGTTGTGCGGGTCGGTGGCTGCCAGGCGGTCCCGCGCCTCCGGGGTCACCAGGTCGTAGGCTGGCGAGCTCACCCGGGCCAGGTGGTCGGGGTCTCGTCGCCGGTAGGTGAGAGCGCGGAAGGGCCGGACCTCGAGCCCCGTCGCAGCCTCGGGATCCGCGGAGTCCGCCGACGACGAGGGCACGACGGAGATCGTAGGAGCGGTGCGCTCCGGGAGGTGGTCGTCGCCGGCTACGGAGCGGGGCCGGCGGCGTCGACACCGTCCGGCGGCACCGGGATCGGAGGAGCGGCGGTGTCCGACGCAGGGGTGCCCGATGGCGACGTCTACGACTGGTACCAACGGGGGCTGCAGCTGCTGGCCAACCGGGATCCGGCGGCGGCCGCGACCATCCTGGCCCGGGCCGCGGAGGCCGAGCCGGGGTCGCGGAGCCTGCTGGAGGCCCTGGGGCGGGCGCAGTACGACGCCGGCCGCTACTCCGATGCGGTGAGCACCTTCCGCGAGCTGACCGTCCGCAACCCGGCCGACGACTACGCCCAGTTCGGCCTCGGCCTGGCGGCCAGCCGGGCCGGCGACCTCGACCTGGCCGCCGAGCACCTGGCCCTCGCCGTGGCGATGCGGCCGGACCTGGGGCACTACTCGCGGGCGCTGCGCGGCGTGCGGGCCCGGCGCAGCGGGGAGGTCTCGTGACCGGCGTACCGGTTCCGCTGGCCGTGGGCGCGGCCGAGCCGCCCTGCCACCAGTACGACGTCGCGCTGCTCGACCTCGACGGCGTCGTCTACGTCGGCCCGGAGGCGGTGCCCGGCGTGCCGGCGGCGCTGGCCGCCGCACGGGCGGCGGGCATGGGGCTGGGCTTCGTCACCAACAACGCCTCACGGACCTCGGAGGAGGTCGCCGGACACCTCACCGCCCTGGACGTCCCCGCCCGCGCCCAGGAGGTGATCACCAGCTCCCAGGCGGCGGCCACGGTCGTCGCGGAGCGGCTGGGCGCCGGCGCCCGCGTCCTGCCGGTCGGTGGACCGGGCGTGGCCGCTGCGCTCCGCGCGGCAGGGCTCACCGTGGTCACCCGGGCGGAGGAGGAACCGCTCGCGGTGGTGCAGGGCTACGGCCGCGACGTCGGGTGGACCGAGCTGGCCGAGGCCGTGGTGGCGGTTCGCAACGGCGCCGAGCACGTCGCGACCAACGCCGACGCCACCATCCCCTCGCCGCGCGGGCCGCTGCCGGGCAACGGCGCGCTGGTGGGCGTGGTCAGCGCCGTGACCGGCCGGCCCCCGCTGGTGACCGGCAAGCCGGACCCGGCGATGCACGCCGAGTGCGTCCGCCGCACGGGAGCGCGCCGTCCCCTGGTCGTGGGCGACCGGCTGGACACCGACGTCGAGGGCGGTCGCCGCGCGGGCGCGGCGACCCTGCTGGTCCTCACCGGCGTGACCGACCCGGCGATCCTGCTGGCCGCCGCCCCCGACCAGCGGCCCGACCTGCTCGCGCCGGACGCCGGCGGCCTGCTCACCGCACACCCGGCGGTCGTCGCCGAGGACGGGGGATGGCGCTGCGGGGAGTGGTCGGCACGGGCCGGCGAGGGGGCGCTGCGGCTGGGCCGGGACGCGACCGGTGCACCCGCGGGCCCGGACGGGCTCGACGGGCTGCGTGCGCTGTGCGTCGCGCACTGGACCCGGCACCCGGAAGCGCCCGCACCGGCGCGGGTGGCCGCGGCCGACGAGGCTGCCGCCGCGGTGCTGCGGCATTGGGCGTTGCCGTCCTGAGGAGCGCCGGTGGTCCCTGCCGTCCCGCCCGCAGTCGCAGGCCGCCGGGTCAGAGCAGCGTGCGCAGCCGGAGCATGTCGCGCAGGCCGGCCTCCAGCTTCACCCGCCCCGACGCCCAGGCCGGGCCGAACGAGAGTTGGCCGTCGGTCAGGGCGAGGAGGTCGTTACTGGTCATGGTGAGCCGGATGTCGGCCTTCTCCAGCGACTGGCCGTCGGGCTCGGCCCGCAGGTCGCGCACCGACCCCCGGGCCAGCCGGCCGCGGACGGTCTGCTCGAGGTCGGTCAGCCGGCAGGACAGGCTGCGGTCCAACCCCTGGGCCGCCGGCTTGGCCGCGAGGTCGCCGAGGATGCCCTCCAGAGCGGTCATGCACTGCTCCATCGTGGCCACGCGGGCACGCCTCCGTCGCGTTCGGGGACCGGGCGGCCGAACGCTAGCGCCCACCGGCGACCCGTGCGCGTCGGCCCCGGCCGGTACCCTGCGGGCCGGGGGGAGCGACACCGGGCCGGGCCCGGGCCGCCGGTCCCCGAGGCCCTGCCGGTGTCCTCCCGCGCCGCGCCCGTCCACCCGAGAGGCCAGCGATGAACGAGCCCGACCGACCACGACCGGTACCGGGCTCGCCCCGGCCCGGCCCGTGGGGCGGTGCGGCGCCGGCCCCGGCCGGCACGGTGGAGGTCGGGGCGCAGACGGCCGCCCCGGCCCCGGACGACGGCTCGCCCGTCGCCGGCTTGGACCGGCTGCCGGTGGCCGAGCACGTCGCCGTCTTCGAGGCCGAGCACGCCCGGCTGCAGCGCGAGCTCGGCACGATCGACCAGCTCTGATGGTGCGCCGCAGCCGGCTCGACGCCGAGCTCGTGCGGCGGGGGCTGGCCCGCTCGCGGGAGCACGCCGTCGCCCTCATCGCCGAAGGGCGGGTCGCCGTCTCCGGTCGCGCCGCCACCAAAGCCGCGACCGGCGTCGACGCCGACACCCCCGTCCTCGTGCGCACCGACCCCGACGCGCCCAGCTGGGTCTCCCGCGGTGCGCACAAGCTGCTGGGCGCGCTGGAGACCTTCCCGGTCCCCGTCGAGGGTCGCCGGGCGCTGGACGCTGGCGCGTCCACCGGCGGCTTCACCGAGGTGCTGCTGCGCCGCGGGGCCCGGCAGGTGGTGGCGGTCGACGTCGGCTACGGCGAGCTTGCCTGGTCCCTGCGGACCGACGAGCGGGTGACGGTGCTCGAGCGGACCAACGTCCGCACACTCACGTCCGAGCGGACGGACGGCCCGGTGGACCTGGTCGTCGCGGACCTGTCCTTCATCTCCCTGCGCCTGGTGCTGCCGGCCCTCACCTCGTGCGCCACCGCCGAGGCGGACTTGCTGCCCATGGTCAAGCCGCAGTTCGAGGTCGGCCGCGAGCGGCTCGGCGCCGGAGGCGTGGTGCGCGACCCGGCCCACCGGCAGGACGCCGTCCTGCAGGTGGCGCGGGCGGCCGCGGAGCTGGGCTGGGGGACGGGGGGCGTGGTCGCCAGCCCGCTGCCCGGACCGGCCGGCAACGTGGAGTTCTTCCTCTGGCTGCGCCGCGACGCCGGGCCGCCGCGCGAGGAGGACGTGCGCCGCGCCGTCGAGGACGGACCGGCGTGAGCCGCCGCACGGGTGTCCAGGACCCGTCGCCCGGCAAGCACCGTGGCCGCACCGGCACCCCGCCGGCCGCCGCCCCCGAGGAGGCTCGATGACCGAGCTTGCGAGGTCATGCAGGGACAGAGCACTGCCTGGCACGCGACTGACGAGCCCCAGCGAGGAGGAAGCGTGACAGAGGTCAGCCCCGCGCTGTGGGCGCCCAGCGGGGCCCGGCACGTGCTGCTCGCCGTGCACACCGGCCGCGAGGACATCGTCGAGCTGGCCCGCAGCTCCGCCGCCCGGCTGGCCAGGGCCGGCATCACGGTGCGGCTGCTGGAGGACGAGGCGGTAGCGCTCGGCATCGAGCGCGCCCAGGTCGTCCCCGCCGACGCCGAGGCCGCCCGGGGCGCGGAGATCGTCATGGTCTTCGGCGGTGACGGAACCTTCCTGCGGGCCGCCGAGCTCGCCCGCTACAGCAACGCCGCGCTGATGGGCGTCAACCTGGGCCGGGTCGGGTTCCTCGCCGAGACCGAGCCCGAGGCGGTCGAAGAGACCCTCACCGCGATCGAGCGGTGCGAGTACTCGGTGGAGAAGCGGCTGGCCATCGAGGTCGACGTCCTCGACGCCACCGGCGCCGTCGTCGGCTGCACCTGGGCGCTGAACGAGGCGGCCGTGGAGAAGTCCGAGCGCTCGCGGGTGCTCGACGTCGTCGTGGCCATCGACGGCCGCCCGCTGACCAGCTTCGGCTGCGACGGCGTCCTGTGCGCCACGCCCACCGGGTCCACCGCCTACGCCTTCTCCGCCGGCGGCCCCGTCGTGTGGCCCGACGTGGAGGCGATGCTCGTCGTCCCGTCCAACGCGCACGCGCTGTTCGCCCGGCCGCTGGTCACCTCGCCGGACTCGGTGCTCACCGTGGCCATCCCGGCCGACGGCAACCGGGCCCGCGTGTCCGCCGATGGGCGGCGCGCGCTGGAGGTGCCCGAGGGCGGGCGGGTCGACGTCCGCCGGGCCGCCCGGCCGGTGCGCATCGCGCGGGTGCACGCCGCCACGTTCGGCGACCGGCTGGTCGCCAAGTTCGGCCTGCCGGTGCGCGGTTTCCGGGACGCGCGCCGGCACGACCCGGGCCGGGAGATCGCACCGGACCGCAACGTGCTGACCCGCGGCTACGTCAGCGGGGACGTGGGGGAGGAGGGCCGCGGTGGCGGCACGGACGACGCGTGAGACCCGGCGGCCGGCCCGCCCGGCGCGGCC
>JALYNA010000305.1 GCA_030773455.1 Actinomycetota bacterium | reverse complement strand
TCGGGATCGTCACCGAGATCATCCCGGTCTTCAGCCGCAAGCCGCTGTTCGGCTACAAGGGCATGATCTTCGCGACGCTGGCCATCGGCGGTCTGTCGCTGACGGTCTGGGCGCACCACATGTTCGCCACCGGTGCAGTGCTGCTGCCCTTCTTCGCGTTCCTGACCTACCTGATCGCCGTGCCGACCGGCATCAAGTTCTTCAACTGGATCGGCACCATGTGGCGCGGCCAGATGACCTACGAGACGGCGATGCTGTTCTCCATCGGTTTCATGGTCACCTTCCTCCTCGGTGGCCTGACCGGCGTCCTGCTGGCCAGCCCCCCGCTGGACTGGCACGTGAACGACAGCTACTTCGTCGTCGCGCACTTCCACTACGTGGTCTTCGGGACCGTCGTGTTCGCCGCCTACGCCGGGATCTACTTCTGGTTCCCCAAGATGTGCGGCCGGATGATGGACGAGCGCCTCGGCAAGCTGCACTTCTGGCTGACGTTCATCGGCTTCCACGGCACGTTCCTGGTGCAGCACTGGCTGGGCAACGAGGGCATGCCGCGCCGGTACGCCAACTACCTGCCCAGCGACGGGTTCACCACCCTGCACACGGTGTCGACGATCTTCTCGTTCATCCTCGGCGCTGCGACCATCCCTTTCTTCTACAACGTGTTCCGCTCGTGGAAGTACGGCCGGCTCGCGCTGCGGGACGACCCCTGGGGTCACGGCAACTCGCTGGAGTGGGCGACGTCGTCCCCGCCGCCGCGGCACAACTTCACCGAGATCCCGAAGATCCGCTCCGAGCGGCCGGCGTTCGAGGCGCACTACCCGCACCTCCTCGAGCGCCTGCAGCATGAGGCGCACGCGGGCAAGCGGCACGAGCCGTACGCCGGGGTGAGCGAACTGGGTGGCACCGCCGGCCCCCGGCAGGGGCCGAACGACCCCGACCCCACCTGAGAAAGGACCCTCTCCTTCCCACCCCTCGCAGGCTCGGGGCGGGACCCTGCAGGGGAGAGCCGCCTGCGACGCCCCGTCGGCCGGGCCGCGGGCGGCGTGCGGCACGATGACGGTCGTGCCGCTCGACTCCGTTCACCGCATGTCGCCGACCGCGCTGTCCACTCCGCGGGCGCTGCTGACCGTGTCCGGAGGCGACCGGCCGGGGGTGACCGCGCGGCTGTTCGCCGCCCTCGCCGCGCCCGGGGGGGATCACCCGCCGGTCGAGGTGGTCGACGTCGAGCAGGTCGTCGTCCACGGGCAGCTCGTGCTCGGCGTCGTCGTCGGCGCCCTGCCGGCCGACGGCGGGCCCGTCGAGGAGCAGCACTTCCTCGCCGCGCTCGACCGGCTGGCCGCAGAGGTCGCGGAGGCGACCGGGGTGCGGGTGCAGGTGGAGTCCGCCGACGACGCCGGCCTGGACGCCGCCCCCGAGGGCCGCCCGCACCACGTCATCCTGCTCGGCCGCCCGGTGCCGCCGGAGGCCGTCGCGGGGGCCGCGTCGGCCATCGCCGGCATCGGCGGCAACATCGAGGCGATCCGCCGGCTGTCGGACTACCCGGTGACCAGCTTCGAGCTGACCGTGTCCGGTGCGGAGGCCACCGAGCTGCGCACGGCGCTGGCCTCGGTCGCCTCGACGACCGGCGCCGACATCGCCGTCGAGCAGGTCGGCCTGGCCCGCCGCAGCAAGCGGCTCATCGTGCTCGACGTGGACTCCACGCTCGTGCGCGGCGAGGTGATCGACGAGCTGGCCGCGCGCGCCGGGCGGGCGGCCGAGGTGGCCCGGATCACCGCCGCCGCCATGAACGGGGAGCTGGACTTCGCCGAGTCGCTGCGGGCCCGCGTGGCCGCGCTGGAGGGGCTACCGGTCGAGGTGCTGGACGAGGTCCGCGAGGCCCTGGTGCTCACACCCGGCGCGCGCACGCTCATCCGCACCCTCAAGCGGCTCGGCTTCCGCTGCGGCATCGTCAGCGGCGGCTTCACCCAGATCACCGACCCGCTGGCCGAGGAGCTCGGCCTGGACTTCGCCGCCGCCAACACCCTGGAGGTCGCCGACGGGCGGCTGACCGGGGGCCTGGTGGGGGAGATCGTCGACCGGGCCGGCAAGGCGCGCGCGCTCGCCCGCTTCGCCGACGAGTACGGGATCCCGCTGGACCAGACCGTGGCCGTGGGCGACGGTGCCAACGACCTGGACATGCTGGGCGTGGCCGGGCTGGGTATCGCCTTCAACGCCAAGCCCTACGTGCGGGAGCAGGCGCACACCGCGCTCAACCAGCCCTACCTCGACGCCGTGCTGCAGGTGCTCGGCTTCACCCGCAACGAGGTCCTCGACGCTGTGTGATCTGTCGCCCTACCGGGCGACACCGCGGCCACATGCCGTCCCCGGCCGGCGGTGAGCCCTTCCAGTCCCTGCTCCCGGAGGCCTCCGGCCCGCGCTCGTCGAACGCCTCGCGGGGCGGCCTGCGTCGAGCGCCGCGCTGATCAGCAGCGGTCCAGCGGGCACTCGATGACCAGGAGGGGCCGCTGGAGCGGTGGTGATCACCCTCGGTGGACGGTGCCCTCGAGTTCGACGCCGGCGGCGCGGAGCTGGTCCAGCGCCGCGTCGGTGGTGGCCTCGCTGACGCCGGCGGTGAGCGGCAGCAGCACCCGCGTCGCGAACCCCTCACCGACGGCGTCAAGCGCGGTGGCCCGCACGCAGTGGTCGGTGGCGATCCCGACGACGTCGACGGCGTCCACCCCGTGCGCGCGCAGCCAGTCGGCCAGGGCCACGCCGTCGGCGCGCCCCTCGAATCCGGAGTAGGCCGCGGCGTGCTCGCCCTTGTCGAACACCGCGTCGATGGGCTCCCGCTCCAGTCGAGGGTGCAGCTCGACGCCGTCCGTGCCGACCACGCAGTGCCGCGGCCAGGTCTCGAGGAAGTCCGGCTGGTCGGCGAAGTGGCCGCTGGGGTCGACGTGGTGATCGCGGGTGGCCACCACGTGCGCGTAGTCGGTGGCGTGCGCGTGCATGTGCGCGCTGATCGCACCGGCGACGTCCGCACCGCCGGCGACGGCTAGGCTGCCGCCCTCGCAGAAGTCGTTCTGCACGTCCACCACCACCAGGGCGCGGGTCATCCGGTCCTCCTCAGGCCGTCACGGTCTCGATGGCGCAGTCCCCGCGGGACAGCGCGAACGCCTCGGGGGGCATCGCGGCACGGGCCCGCTGGTGGTGGCCGCGGGCAGCGGACAGCGCCTCGCGGGGGGCGGCCGGCGCGCAGAGATCGCCGTTCCGGACCAGCTCCACGAGCAGCGACCGGTCGCCGTCCCGGGGGCTGACCGGCCGGCTGCTCACCACCTCGGCGGTCGCCGTCCCGGAGGCGTCGTGCCGGCGGACGGCGGTCTTGCGGCCGCCCACCGAGTTCTTGCCCTCCGAGCGCTTGGCCACTCCGACGCCGTCCCGCTCGACGAGCTTGTAGACCATCCCGGCCGTCGGGGCGCCGGATCCGGTGACCAGTGAAGTGCCGACGCCGTAGCCGTCGACCGGGGCGGCCATGAGCCCGGAGATGGCGAACTCGTCGAGGTCGCTGGTGACGATGATCCGGGTGCCGGTCGCGCCGAGGGAGTCCAGCAGCTCGCGGGCGTGGGTGGCCAGCGTGGGCAGGTCACCGGAGTCCAGCCGGATGGCGCCGAGCTCCGGGCCGGCGACCTCGACCGCCGTCCGGATGCCCTGGTCGACGTCGTAGGTGTCCACCAGCAGCGTGGTGCCGACTCCGAGGGCGGCGACCTGGGCGCGGAAGGCGGCGGCCTCCTCGTCGTGCAGCAGCGTGAAGGCGTGTGCGCTGGTGCCCGTCGTCGGTACCCCGTAGCGGTGGCCGGCCTCGAGGTTGGAGGTGGCCGCGAAGCCCACCAGGTACGCGGCCCGGGCGGCGGCCACCGCGGCCGCCTCGTGCGTGCGCCGGGAGCCCATCTCGATGCAGGGGCGCTCGCAGGCGGCGACCACCATCCTGGCGGCGGCGGAGGCGATCGCGCTGTCGTGGTTGAGCACCGAGAGCACCAGCGTCTCCAGCAGCACCCCCTCGGCGAACGGCGCCCGGACGGTCAGCACGGGGGAGCCGGGGAAGAACAGCTCGCCCTCGGCGTAGCCGTCGACGTCCCCGCTGAAGCAGAACCCGGCCAGCCAGTCCAGCAGCCGGGGGTCGGTGAGCCCCTGCTCGCGCAGCGCGGCGAGGTCCTCGTCGGTGAACCGGAAGACCGACAGCATCTCCAGCAGCCGGCCGGTGCCCGCGAGCACGCCGTAGCGGCGGCCGTGCGGCAGCCGCCGGGCGAAGACCTCGAACACGCAGTCGCGGTCGGCGGTGCCGTTGGCCAGGGCCGCGGCGACCATGGTCAGCTCGTACCGGTCGGTGAGCAGCGCGGGACCCGTCGGCATGGGTCCGCAGCGTAGGCGCGACCGGGAAGGCGCCGCGTTCTAAGGTGGGCCCGTGGCCGGACCGCTCGCGCCGACACGGACGCCCGAGGAGACCGTCGAGGAGCACGGCGACCTCGACCGGCCCTGGGTCACCATCGTCTGGAACGACCCGGTCAACCTCATGACCTACGTGACCTACGTGCTGCAGGAGCTGTTCGGCTACGACGAGCCGACGGCGACCACGCTGATGCTGCAGGTGCACGAGGAGGGGAAGGCCATCGTGAGTTCCGGGCCGCGGGAGCGGATGGAGCACGACACCAGCCGGCTGCACGCCTACGGGCTGTGGGCCAGCTACCAGCGCGACTCGTGAGCGAGCTCGCGAGCTCACGCAGGAGTACAGCAGGCCGGCCCATGCGGGCGACGAGCGCCAGCGAGGAGATCGCATGAGGCCGTTCCGCCGCAGGGGTGAGGAGCTGGTCGCGCGGCTCGAGCCGGCCGAGGCCCGCATCGTCGCCCTGCTCCTCGACCAGCTGGAGCAGTTGCTCACCGCGGAGGCCGAGGACGTCGCCGGAGACCCGGTGGTCGCCCGGCTGCTGCCCGCCGGCCACCGTAGCGACCCGGAGCTGGCCGCGGACTACCGGGAGCTGACCGAGTCGGCCCTGCGCGCGGGCAAGTCCGATGACCTGGCCACGGTCCGCGCCGGCCTGCCGCCCGACGGCGGGACCGTCCGCCTGGACCGCGACCAGGCGACCGCCTGGCTGCGTACCAGCAACGACCTGCGCCTGGCGCTGGGCACCCGGCTGGACATCCAGGAGGACACCGAGCCGCCGGAGGACCTCGCCAGCGAGGAGGCGCAGCAGCTGGCCGTCTACTACTGGCTCACTGGCCTGCAGGGGTCGCTCGTCGACGCACTCGCCGCCGGTCGCGCCGGCCGAAGGTGAGCACGACCAGCGCCGCGAGCAGCAGGTCGAGCAGGAAGAACACCGACACCAGGCTGGGCATCTCCAGGTCCTGCACGAGCGCGCCGACGGCGGAGACCAGGACGACGAGCGAGAGCAGGGCGATCAGCAGCAGCGTCAGCAGCCGCATGGCGACCAGCAGCAGGAGCGAGACCCGGCCGGCGGTGACGCCGCTGCTGTAGTGGCCCCTGCGGTGGCGCAGCCCCCGGGCGCCCCGCACCAGCGCGGGCACCGCCAGGACCAGCACGCCGGCGACCATGACCAGCTGGAGGACCACGAAACGGCACCGTATCGGGTGGTCGGCGCTCACCGTCCGGCCCGAGCCGGGGCCGGTGCCGGCGGGCGTCCTAGACTGGCCCCGTGCTGCGCATCGACCGCGCGACCTACGATGCCATCGTGGCCCACGCCCGGGAGGATCACCCGGACGAGGCCTGTGGCGTCGTCGCCGGCCCCGAGGGCAGCGACCGCCCCGAGCGCTTCATCCCGATGCTCAACGCCGCGCGGTCGCCCACGTTCTACGAGTTCGACTCCGGTGACCTGCTGCGGCTGTACCGGGAGATGGACGACCGCGACGAGGAGCCGGTGGTGATCTACCACTCGCACACCGCCACCGAGGCCCACCCCTCACGCACCGACATTAGCTACGCCTCGGAGCCCAACGCCCACTACGTCCTGGTCTCCACCCGCTCCCACGGGGAGCAGACCGGCCTGGCCGGCGACGAGGTCGAGTTCCGGAGCTTCCGCATCGTCGACGGCGTCGTCACCGAGGAGGACGTCGAGGTCATCGAGTCCTACCTGTTCGGCCACTCGCCGACCACCGTCGTCTACGACTGAGAGCCGTCGCACCGCCGGCCCGGAATGACCCGGCGGTTACCGGGCGTTGGCCGTCCAGACGTACGTCCGCTGCGCGGCACGCGCAGCACCCCCGATCCCTGAGGAGAACGCACACGCCATGGCCATCGAGGTCCGGATCCCGACCATCCTGCGCACCCACACCGGCGGCAACAAGACCGTCGAGGGGAACGGGGACACCCTGGCCGC
>JALYNA010000304.1 GCA_030773455.1 Actinomycetota bacterium | reverse complement strand
CCGTCGGTGACCCCGTTGCTCACCTCGCCCCGCCGCCGGCGCCGGCGAGCGGTCGGGGGGCGGCACCGGCGCGCAGGCCCGGCTGGGAGGCGCGCTCGAGCACGTTGGTGCGCACCGAGACGCCGGCGACGGTGATCGCGGCGGGGACCGGCGTGGTTCCCAGGGCGGCCAGGGCCTCTGGCTCGGCGCGCTTCTCCTCCACGGTGAACTGCACCGCCAGCTCCTGCGTCCACCGGCCGTCGGTCACCTTGGGCCCGAGCCCGATCGAGGCGACGTTCGGGTCGTCCAGGTAGCACCGGCCGTCGGTGCGGATGAATCGGCGGAGCCCGGTGAGCAGCGCCGCGTACGGCACGTCGCGGCAGGGGCCTGCGGGACCGGGCGTCAGCGTGGACATGGCGGGACCTCCGCAATCGGCATCGGCGGGCCGGGCGGCGGGACGGGCCACCCCCGTGGCCTGGCCGGTCCCGCCGCCCGCGCCGGACAGACGCCCGGGCACCCCGGCCTGATACACCGCGCCGACGACGGTGCTCAGGGGGCGATCCGCTGCCCGGCGCCCAGGTGGGCGACGAGCCGCGTGAAGCGGTCGGTGGGGTCGGCGCCGAGCTCGTCGCGCAGCCGCGTCCGGAAGTCGCGGTAGACGCGGACGGCGGCGGCCACGTCGCCCTCGGCGAGGTGCGCGCGCACGAGCAGCCGGTGCGCGCTCTCCCGCAGCGGCTCGCCGCGGACGGCGAAGTGCGCGGCCTCCACGGCGTCGACGGCACGCCCCGCCGCGGCCAGCCGCGCGGCGAGGGTCTCCAGCGCGTACAGCCGCAGCTGCCGCAGCCGTTCCCGCTCGAGCACCACCCAGTCTTCGTGCCAGCGGGGCAGCAGGTCGCCCTGCAGCTCGGCGGGGAGCAGGCCCAGTTCGTCCAGGTCGGTGCGGGGGTCGCGGACCCGCGCGGTCCACGCCGTGAGCTCGCGCACGTCGACGCGCACGTCGCTGGCCACCGCGAGAGCGCCCCCCGAGGTGTCGACCAGCCCCGGCGCCACCCGGTGCAGCCGCCACAGCGCCGACCGCAGGCTGGCGTGCGCCTGCTCCTCGGGGACGTCGCCCCACAGCTGCCCGGCCACCGCCGAGCGGGCCGGGCGGCCGGCCAGGCAGAGGAACACGAGCAGCCGCTGCACCCGCCGGGGGACGCCCTCCCCCGCGTCCGCGGCGTCCGCCGTCGTGAGCGAGAAGCCCTCCAGCAGGCCGATCCGCGCCGCCTGCATGCGCACGTCCATGGGGGTCCCCTTTCGTGGTGCCCGACCGGCAGAGGCGGACGCGGAGGCCCCTGATACACCCCGGCGCCGGGACGCCGGGGTGACGCGGCGGTGACGCCCGCGCCGCATCGTTGCGGCGCCGGCGGCCTGCCGCCGTCGATCCCACGAGGAGGTCGGACATGACCGCGCGGCCCACCGCCGACGCACCGGTGCAGCAGCCCCTGACCCTGGTCATGCCGGTGCGGCCGGAAGCCGGCGCGGCGCTGCGGTCGGAGGTCGAGGAACTGCAGGCCCTGCCCCGCGAGGAGAACCCGGTCATCACCGCGCTCGACACGCTCAGGACCGTGCACTTCGCCCGCTTCGTGTTCATCGACGACGAGCGGCTGGCCGTCATCACCACCTACGACGGGGACTTCGAGCGCTACATCATGGACTTCGTCGACCACATCGGCCCGGTCTTCGACAGGCTGCTGAAGCACATGGTGGAACCGCCTCCGCTGCCCGTCCGGGAGCACCGGGCGGAGTTCCTCGAGTACGTGCGCCGGCACGACCTGCGGTGCCTGCCGCCGTTCTACAGCGCCTACCCCACCCGGCCGGTGGTCGACATCCTCGCCGACTCGGCCGGCTGACCGCGGCAGGACGGGGGACGACGGCGGTGCTCGACCTCTCCGACGTGCAGGGCCTGGTGGTCCGCGGCTACAAGATGCCCCACGCACGTCACCTCCTGGTGCGCATCGACTCTGTCCCGGCGGCCCGGGCACTGCTGGGCTCGCTGGTCGACGGCAGCCCCGGCCGGCCGCAGGTCACCCGGGCGACCTCGTGGACCGACAAGCCCGACTCCTGCCTCACCGTGGCGGTCACCGCGGAGGGGCTGGGCGTGCTGGGGGCCTCGCTGTCCGGCTTCCCCGCCGAGTTCACCGAGGGCGCGGTGGCACGCGCCCGCGTCGTGGGGGACGTCGGACCCAGCGACCCTGCGCACTGGCGGCCGGTGTTCACCGCACCGGGGTTCCACCTGCTGTTCTCGCTGACCGCCATGTCACCGGAGGCCCGGGACGCCGCCACCCGCGACCTGCTGGCCGGCGCGGCACCGGGCCTGACCGAGCTGGAACGGCTGGACGCCGACCTGCTGCCCGGCCGGGTCGAGCACTTCGGCTACGTGGACGGGATCTCGCAGCCGACGGTCGACCCGGCGCCGGCCCCCGGCCCGCCCGACCGCATGCCCGTCCAACCGACCGGGGCCTTCCTGCTCGGGCACCCCAGCCAGTTCACCGGCCACCGCTTCCCGGTGCCCGCGCCCCCGGAGCTCGGCCACAACGGCAGCTTCGCCGCGTTCCGGGTCATGGCCCAGGACGTCGACGCCTTCCGCGGGCTGCTGGCCGAGCAGTCCGCACGCACCGGCATGTCCCCGGAACTGGTCGCCGCCAAGCTGTGCGGGCGCTGGCCCAACGGGACGCCGCTGGTCCGCTCTCCCGACGGGGGGACCGCGCTGCCGATGGAGGCCCTCAACGACTACGACTACGCCGGCGACGAACGGGGCGAACGCTGCCCGATCGGCACCCACGTCCGGCGCATGTACCCGCGCGGCTCGCACGTCGCCGGCGGCGGGCCGCACAAGCGCCGCATCGTCCGCCGCGGGCTGACCTACGGCCCGCCGTACGACCCGGCCCGGCCGCACGACGGGCACGAGCGCGGCGTGGTCGGCCTCTTCATATGCGCCAGCCTCAAGGAGCAGTTCGAGTTCCTCCTGGCCGAGTGGGCGCACGACGGACTCTTCGCCCCCGGGCTGGGCCGCACCCAGGACCCCTTCCTCGGCGCCGGCGGCACCTTCCGGGTCCCCGTTCCCGGCGGGCGCACCGAGCTCACCGACCTGCCCCGCCTGGTCACCACCCGCGGCGGCGCCTACGTCTTCCTG
>JALYNA010000303.1 GCA_030773455.1 Actinomycetota bacterium | reverse complement strand
TGACTGCAGCTGGTGCCGACCTCACCCTCCGGCACCCGGTGGAGCGCTTCCGACTCGAGAACGGGCTGCGCGTCGTGCTGGCGCCCGACCGCAGCGTCCCGGTGGTCGCCGTGACCGTCTCCTACGACGTCGGCATGCGCAACGAGCCCCAGGGCCGCACCGGATTCGCCCACCTCTTCGAACACCTGATGTTCCAGGGCTCGGCCAACGTCTCGAAGATGGAGCATGCCCGCCTGGTCCAGGCCGCGGGCGGCACCTTCAACGGCTCGACCCACCAGGACTACACGAACTACTACCAGGCGCTGCCCGCCGAGGCCCTCGAGCGCGCTCTGTTCCTCGAGGCCGATCGCATGACGGCGCCCGCCATCACCGCGGAGAACCTCCGCAACCAGATCGACGTGGTGAAGGAGGAGATCCGGGTCAACGTGCTCAACCGCCCCTACGGCGCCTTCCCGTGGCTGCAGTTGCCCGCGATCGCCTTCGAGAGCTTCGCCAACACCCACGACGGCTACGGCTCCTTCGTCGACCTGGAGTCCTCGACCGTCGATGACGCCGCGGACTTCTTCCACCGCTACTACGCACCGGGCAACGCCGTCCTGTGCCTCGGCGGCGACCTCGACGTCGAGGAGGCCGAGCGGCTGGTGCGCCGCTGGTTCGGACCCGTGGCCGCCCGTGAGGTGCCCCCCACGCCGCCCACCGGGGAACCCTCGCCGACGGGCGTGCGCTCCGGCGTGGTCGAGGACCGGCTTGCCCCGGCACCCGCGGTCGCTCTCGGCTGGCGCGTCCCCGACCCGGTGGGCGACCTCGACACCTACCTCGGCACGGTGCTGCTCGCCGAGCTGCTCAGCGAGGGCGACGCCTCCCGGCTCGAGCGCCGGCTGATCCACGACGACCAGCTCGCCGTCGCGCAGAGCAGCTACGTGGGCCTGTTCGGCGACCCGTTCGACGTCCGCGACGCCACGCTGCTCACCACGCAGGTGCACCACCCGGCGTCGGTCCCGACCGAGAAGGTCATCGCCGCGGTGCACGAGGAGATCGGCCGGATCGCCACAGACGCCGTCGGCACCGACGAGCTGGCCCGTGTGCAGGCCCGCACCGAGGCCCAGCTGCTGCGCCAGGCCGACTCGGTGCTCGGCCGCACGCTGGCCTTCGCCAACGCCGAGCTCATCCACGGCCGCGCAGAGCTCGCCGGTGAGCTCGCCGCCCGGCTGGCCACCGTGACGCCGGACGCGGTGCAGGCCGCGGCGCGGGGCCTGGACCCCGGCACCGTCGCGGTCCTCGAGCTGCGTGCAACGGGAGGACGACGATGAGCGAGCTCGCGAGCTCATCCGTGAACACGGCAGCGCCGCGAACGCGGCCGACGATCGCCAGCGAGGAGGGCTCGTGAGCGCCCCGGCCCTGATCCCGCCGCTGGGCGAGCCCCGGCCGCAGCCCGAGCTGGCCGTCACCGAGCAGACGCTGCCCAACGGGCTGCGGCTGGTGATCGTCCCGCGGCCGGGGGTCCCGCTCGTCGAGCTGCGCCTGCGGGTGCCCTTCGCCGCCGCGACAGCGCGCGCCGCCGCGCAGCACACCGCCCGCGCCGCGGTCCTCTCCGGCGCCGTCCTGCTGGGCACCGGCTCGCGCGACGCGACCGGCATCGCCGAGGCCGTGCAGGCTCACGGCGGGGAACTGTCGGTCTCCACCGACCCCGACCGGGTGCTGTTCGCCACCACGCTGCTCGCCGAGGGGCTCGCGCCCGTGCTCGGCGTGCTGGCCGAGGTGCTCACCGGCGCCACCTACCCGGCCGACCAGGTGGCGGCCGAGCGGGCCCGGGTCGCCGAGCGGATCTCCATCGCCCGCTCCCAGCCCGGCATCATCGCGCGCACCGCCCTGGCCGCCCGCCGCTACGGCGCCCACCCCTACGCCGAGCAGCTGCCCGCCGCCGAGCTGGTGAACGCCGTGAGCAGCCCGACACTGCGCAAGCTGCACCGCGAGCGGGTGCTGCCCGCCGGCAGCACCCTGGTGCTGGTCGGAGACCTCGACCCGGCCGCCGCGGTCGAGGCCGTCGGCGCGGCGCTGGCCGACTGGACCGGCGAGGGGACGGCGGTGGTCGCCCCGCCGGTGCCGCAGCCGGTCCCCGGCCCGCTGCAGGTGGTCGACCGGCCCGGCGCGGTGCAGTCCAACCTGCGCCTCGGGGGTCCGGCCCCCGGTCGCACCGAGCCTGACCTGGCCGCCGTCCGGCTGGCCAACATGGTTTACGGCGGCTACTTCTCCTCCCGGCTGGTGGAGAACATCCGCGAACGGCGCGGCTACAGCTACAGCCCGCGCAGCTCCGTCGACCACCTCGCCGCCGCCTCCTCGTTCCTCGTCGAGGCCGACGTCGCCACCGAGGTGACCGGGCCGGCGTTCCTGGAGACCTGGTACGAGCTGGGCCGCATGGCGCTCGCGCCGGTGACCGAGGAGGAGCTGGACGGCGCCCGCCGCTACGTGCTGGGCAGCATGGCCCTGTCCACCGCCACGCACGCCGGGCTGGCCAGCACGCTGTCCGCGCTCGCCGGCTCCGGCCTGCCGCCGCAGTGGCTGGCCGAGCACCAGCAGGCGCTGGCGCAGGTCACCGTCGAGGAGGTGCAGGAGGCCGCGCACCGCTTCCTGCAGCCGGCCGGGCTGACCGCCGTCGTCGTCGGCGACGCCGGGCAGGTGGCCGACTCCCTGCGTGCGTTCGGCCCGGTCGAGGTCGTCTCGCCGGCGGACCCGGCATGAGCGTCCCGGACGGCGGCAGCGGCCCGGCGGACAACCCGCCGCCGGCCGGCGACCGTGTCGCCTGGCCGGAGAGCAGCCCGTCGC
This sequence comes from Actinomycetota bacterium, assembly GCA_030773455.1. Classification (GTDB taxonomy): domain Bacteria; phylum Actinomycetota; class Actinomycetes; order Mycobacteriales; family Geodermatophilaceae; genus Geodermatophilus. The sequence continues at coordinate 6,132 of JALYNA010000303.1, read as the reverse complement.
CGGCCGGTCCGGTGCCGGTGCTGTCCCGCTCCGCGCACGACCGCAGCCACCTGGCCCGCACGCTGCCCGACCCGACCGGCGGTCGCCCCGTGCGGGTGCTCACGGTCGACGAGCGGCGCACCGTGCCGGTCGAGGAGGCCGAGGGCGGCCCGCGGCTGCTCTGGGAGGAGCGGGCCGGGCTGCCCGAGGGCGCGATCTACCTCGGCGAGGCCCACGGCGTGTCCTACGCCGCCGTCCGCGGGGAGCGTCGGCCGACCGTCGGCGGCCGCCTGGCGGACACCTGGGCCGGGCTGCGCGACCTGGGCGCCGACCTCGACGACCTGGACGCCGGCCTGCTCGCCGAGGCCGTCGCCATGGTCGAGTGGCACGAGCGCAACCGGTTCAGCCCGCTGTCCGGCGCGCGGACGACGATCGAGCGGGCCGGCTGGGTGCAGCGGGACCCGGAGACCGGCGCGGAGCTGTTCCCCCGCACCGACCCGGCCGTGATCATGCTGGTGCACGACGGCGGCGACCGGTGCGTGCTGGGCCGTCAGGCGGTGTGGCCGCCGGGGCGCTTCTCCATCCTCGCCGGCTTCGTCGAGCCGGGGGAGTCCGCTGAGGGCGCGGTGGCGCGGGAGGTGGCCGAGGAGGTCGGCCTCCAGGTCGCCGACATCCGCTACGTGAGCAGCCAGCCGTGGCCGTTCCCGCAGTCGCTGATGCTCGGCTTCACCGCCCGCGTCGAGGGCGACCCGACGCTGCGGCTGGACCGCACCGAGATTGAGGAGGCCCGCTGGTTCAGCCGGGACGAGCTGCGCGTCGGCGCCGGCCCGTGGGCACTTCCCCCAGCGGTCTCCATCGCCCGGCACATCATCGACCGGTGGGTCGACGGGTCAATCGACTGAGTTCACCGGTCCGGTCCCGTGCTCGGCCTGCTCCTTGGCGTCCCTGAGCCTGCGAGGGGACCCAGGAGGAGGTCCTTTCTCAGCTGAAGCGCCGCTGGAGCAGCAGGGCCGGGTGGTCCGGGGAGTCGGCCAGCACCACGGCGTCGGCCAGGGACACTGGATCCACCTCGTCGTCGTAGCGGTCGAAGGCGGGCAGTTCCCACGCCCGCTCCGCCGGGGTGCGCCGCCGCCGGGCCGCCGGTGCCACCCGCAGGTGGACGACGACGTCGAAGGCCAGGCCCAGTCCCTGCAGCAGCGCGCCCGGGACGAACAGCACGCCGCCGGGCGGCATCGGCCGGGGGACGGCGCGGGCGGCCCGATCGCGGTCGACGTCCCACAGGACCGGCAGGTACTCCCCGGATCCGCCGGCGCCCACCGGGTCGAGCACCTCGCGGGCCAGTGCGCCGGAGTCCAGCCAGTTGGTGTAGCGGGCGTCGGGGTCGGTGCGGCCGTGCTCGAGCCGCAGCGACGCGGGGCGCAGGAACCCGCCTGCCGGGACGACGACGGCGGGGCGGCCCAGTGGCGGCAGTCGTTCGGCGACCGCGGCCGCCAGCTCGGCGGGACGGGACACGTCGGGCCCGTCCACGGCCACCCGTAGTGCGAAGGCCCCCGGGTCCGGTGCCGTGCCGGCCAGCAGCGCGGCCAGCCGGTCGGCCAGTGCGTCGGGCGTCAGCGGCTCCGGACAGCTCAGGACCGGCCCTCCGCGGGCCCCCGCCCGGCCCGGGACCGCGTACGGGGCGCCCGTCCGCCCTCACGAGAGGGCAGGCGCGGTGCCGAGGGCAGCGGAGCCAGGACCTCGGCGTCCCCGCTGCGGGCGGTCAGGCCGTCGAGCACCTCGCGGGCCAGCTCGGGTACCGGTCGCCCCTGCGAGCGGGCGTCGCGGCGCAGTTGTTCGAAGGCGACCTGCGGCGTCGTGCCCTGACGTTCGGCGAGGACCCCGATGGCCCGCTCGGTCGAGACCCGGGCGGCCAGGGCGTGCTCCAGTTGGGCGACGGTGCGCTCCAGCGCGGCCACCCGGGCATCCCGCGGGTCGGCGCCCGGGTCGGCGTCCCCGGCGGCACCACGGGCCGCGCGGCGGGTGCCGCGGTCGGGCTCCACCAGCGCGCCCAGCTCCTCGCTGACCAGGTCCGCGAGGGTCATGCCCTCCACGAGGTCGTCGACGTCCTCGGCCCGGCCGGGAGCGAAGACCGACCAGCCGCGACCGGTACGGGCGACCACCACGGTGGGTTGTTCCGTGCCGAGCGGATCCTCCGCCGTCGTCGCGTCCTCCACGCCCTGGCTCACGGGGCCTCCTCGAGGCCGGTCGATACCGACGCCGGCAGGCACTCCACCGAGGTGGTGCGCTCACTCACTGGGCGACCTCCGCGAGGGGCTGGGCCCGGCGGGCAGCCGGGGCTGGGGGCTACGGTAACGAGCCGATCAGCACGACTATGCCTGCTCGCGCAGCCCGGCGGAGGGACCCCGCGCCGTCACGCGTCCGTGGACTGCACGAGCTGGGCCTTCACCTGCTCGATGCTGGGGTTGGTGAGCGCGCTCCCGTCGGGGAAGAGCAGCGTCGGGACGGTGCGGTTGCCCCCGTTGGCCTGCATGACCAGGTCGGCGGCGGCGGCGTCCTGCTCGATGTCGACCTCGGCGTACGCGATGCCCTCCCGCTGCATGAGCTTCTTCAAGCGCACGCAGTACCCGCACCAGGTGGTGGTGTACATGGTCACGGCGGCGGGGGCGGCGGCGGTCATCGAGGCGATCCTCCTGGTGGTCCGGGAAGCGGGCGGGGGAAGCCCGTTCGTCACGGTGCGCCAACGCCGCGCCCCTGGGGATGCTTCCCCGCCTGTCGGTGGCGGCTGGGAGGATGGGTCCCGGCCATCGACGGGAGACGGGGAGGCCGATGTCGCAGATCGCCGGTGCACCCGGGGACGTCCGGGTCGAGGGCGCCGAGGCGGTGCTCGCGCAACTGGACGACGAGCAGCGAGCCGCCGCCTCCGCGGTGTCCGGGCCGGTCTGCATCCTCGCCGGCGCCGGCACCGGCAAGACCCGCACCATCACCCACCGCATCGCCTACGGCGTGCACGCCGGGGCCTTCGTGCCCGAGCAGGTCCTCGCCGTCACCTTCACCGCCCGGGCCGCAGGTGAGCTGCGGTCCCGGCTCGCCGGGCTGGGGGTCGGCGGGGTCCAGGCCCGCACGTTCCACGCCGCGGCCATGCGGCAGCTGCGCTTCTTCGCGCCCCGCGTGCTGGGTGGCCCCATGCCGCAGCTGGTCGAGAACAAGCTGCGGCTGGTGGCGGCCGCGGCGTCCCGGTCCCGGCTCTCGACCGACCGCACGAGCCTGCGCGACCTCGCCAGCGAGATCGAGTGGGCCAAGACCACCCTGGCCACCCCCGACGACTACCCGGCACGCGCCCAGGCCGCCGGCCGCGAGCCGCCGTTCGAGCCGGCGGCGGTGGCCCGGGTGTACGCGAGCTACGAGTCGGGCAAGCAGCGGGACGGCGCGCTGGACTTCGAGGACCTGCTGCTGGTCACCGCCTTCGCCCTCGAGGAGCACCCGGACGTCGCCCGGCAGGTGCGCGGGCAGTACCGGCACTTCGTCGTCGACGAGTACCAGGACGTCAACCCGCTGCAGCAGCGGCTGCTCGACGCCTGGCTGGGCGGCCGGGCCGACGTCTGCGTGGTCGGCGACCCGAACCAGACGATCTACTCGTTCACCGGCGCGGACCCCGACTACCTGCTGGGTTTCGCCGACCGCTACCAGGACGCCGAGGTCGTCAAGCTGGAACGGGACTACCGCTCCACGCCGCAGGTCGTCGCGCTGGCCAACAAGCTGATCGGGCAGGCGCCGCCGCGCAGGGGCCTGCCCGGGCTCCGGCTGCTCGGGCAGCGCCCCGAGGGTCCCGCGCCCCGCTTCTTCGAGCACCCCGACGAGCCCACCGAGGCCGCCGCTGTCGCCCAGGCGTGCCGGGCACTGGTCGAGGCCGGGACCCCGGCCGCGGAGATCGCCGTCCTTTTCCGGATCAACGCACAGTCCGAGGTCTACGAGAACGCCCTCGCCGCCGTGGGCGTGCCCTACGTGCTGCGCGGTGGCGAGCGGTTCTTCGAGCGGCCGGAGGTGCGCGAGGCGGTACTGCTGCTGCGCGGCGCCGCGGCTGGCGGTACCGACCCCGGCGCGCTGGTGCCCACCGTCCGCGACGTGCTGGCCTCCACCGGCTGGGTGGAGCACCGCCCGCCGCCCGGGGGAGCGGCCCGCGACCGCTGGCAGTCCCTCGCCGCGCTGGTGGACCTCGCCGTCGACCTGGTCGCCGAGGACCCGACGATGGACCTCGTCGGCTTCGTGTCGCACCTCGCCGCCCGCGCCGATGCACAGCACGCCCCGACCGTGCAGGGCGTCACGCTGGCCTCGATGCACGCGGCCAAGGGCCTGGAGTGGGACGCCGTCTTCGTCGTCGGCCTGGTCGACGGCGTCCTGCCCATCTCGCAGTCGCTGTCCCGCCCCGAGGCGGTCGAGGAGGAGCGGCGGCTGCTCTACGTCGCCGTCACCCGTGCCCGTGAGCAGCTGACCCTCTCCTGGTCGCTGGCCCGCAATCCCGGCGGACGCCGGTCCCGGCCGCGCAGCCGGTTCCTCGACGGGCTGGTCCCCGGGTCCACACCGACGGCGGCGCCTGCGCAGCGCCGGCAGAAGCGCGCCAAGGTCGTGCTCGAGGGCGAGGCGGGGGAACTGTTCGAGCGACTGCGGTCCTGGCGCAGCGAGGCGGCCGCCTCGGCGTCGGTCCCCGCCTACGTGGTCTTCACCGACGCGACGCTGCAGGCGATCGCCGAGAGCCGGCCGGGGTCGCTGCGCGAGCTCGCGGCCCTGCCCGGCATCGGCGCCCGCAAGCTCGAGCTCTACGGCAACGACGTGCTGGCCACCGTCGGTTCCTGAACCGTTCCGTCCGATCGCGGCGGGCGGAGGTCACCGGGAGCCGGAGCGCGGGGCCCGTTAATCGCGTTGACCGTCTCCGCGCCGCCGCCCTACTGTCCTGATCGCGCCCGGGAACACCCGACGCGCCAGATCCTGAGACCGGCCGCGGCCGCGATCGGACCCCGGAGGAGGTGGGCGACGTGACCAGCAGCATGTCGACCCTCACCCCCGCCGGGCCTCGTGGGCCGGTGGGCCTCGGCCTGCCCACGGCTGCCTGCGCCGTCGACCCGGCCGTGGTCGCGTGCTGGCGAGCCCTGCCAGCGGTCGCCGTCGCCGCTCGTCCGCGCCCCGGCACCCGGGTGTTCGGCGTCCTCGGCATCGACGTCTTCGTCACGCCGGCATTCGACGCCCATGGCATCAGCGGCTACGCCCAGCGGGCCGGCAAGCGCACGGCCACCGAGCACAACGGCACCGAGCACAACGGCACCGAGCACAACGGCACCACCCTCGGGCTCCACTCCCCGAGGAGACCGTCGAGCTAGCGCTCGACAGGACCTCCTCGAGGCCGCGGAACTCGAACCGGGATCCGCGGCCTTCGTCATCTCCTCCGCGGCACCCGACCCCGACTCCCGGCCGGCGGGTTCCCGCCGGTCGCAGACGACGAGTACGAGGAGGAGCGGCAGTGCAGTCGACGGCCGACCGTCCGACGTCCCATCCCCGGCCCGGGCCGCCCCGGATCGGGGGCCCCCTGCCCCGACGCCCGGCGCTCCCGTTGGCGCCGGCACCGGTACGCCGTCCGCTGCCGTGCCGGGCCGACCCGGACCTGTGGTTCGCCGAGACCCCCGCAGGGCTGGAGGAGGCCAAGGTGCGCTGCGCGGACTGCCCGTTCCGCGACGCCTACCTGGCCGGCGCGCTGGACCGCGGCGAGCCGTGGGGCGTCTGGGGCGGGCAGATCTTCGAGCGGGGCGTGGTCATCCCGCGCAAGCGCCCGCGGGGCCGCCCCCGCAAGGTGGCGGTCGCCTGAAAGAGGACCCCGCCCTTCCCACCCTTTCGTAGAAGGACCCCGTCCTCCCCGCCCCTCGCAAGCTCGGGGGGGACCCGGGACGGGGCCGGCGGGGCCGGGGACGGGGCCATCGCGAGCGACACCATCGGGTCCGCCGACGGCGGGCCGCCCACTACGACGTGAGGACCTGACGTGTACGGCATCGAGTACGACCTGGCCGTCGACCGGTTGCGCAGCCTGCGGGCCGAGGCGGAGGTCGCGGCGCGCGCCCGCCGGTTGCGTGCCGCCCGCCGCTGGGCCCGTCGCGCCGAGTACGCCGC
>JALYNA010000302.1 GCA_030773455.1 Actinomycetota bacterium | reverse complement strand
CCGCCGACCAGCGCCTCGGCGAACGCCTCGGGCTCGAACGGGGCCAGGTCGTCGGCGCCCTCCCCCAGCCCGACGAGCTTGACCGGGATGCCGAGCTCGCGCTGCACGGAGACGACGATGCCGCCCTTGGCGGTGCCGTCGAGCTTGGTGAGGACGATGCCGGTCACCGTGACCGCCTCGGTGAACACGCGGGCCTGGACGACGCCGTTCTGCCCGGTCGTGGCGTCGAGGACCAGCAGCACCTCGGTCACCGGCGCCACCTTTTCGACGACCCGCTTGATCTTGCCCAGCTCGTCCATGAGGCCGCCCTTGGTGTGCAGCCGGCCGGCGGTGTCGATGACGACGGTGTCCACCTCGCCCTCGACCCCGGTGCGCGCCGCCTCGAAGGCCACCGACGCCGGGTCGGCCCCCTCGCGGCCGCGCACGGTGAGGACCCCAACCCGCTCGCCCCAGGTCTCCAGCTGGTCGGCGGCGGCGGCCCGGAAGGTGTCGGCGGCGCCCAGGGCGACGCTCCTGCCGTCGCCGACGAGGACGCGGGCGATCTTGCCGACCGTCGTCGTCTTGCCAGCGCCGTTGACCCCGACGACGAGGACGATGCCCGGCCGCCCCTCGTGCCGGGCCACCCCCAGGGTGCGGTCGAGGTCGGGACCGAGGACGGCCGTGAGCTCCCGGACCAGCAGCTGCCGCAGCTCCGCGCCGGAGGCCGTGGCCAGCACCATCGACTGGGTGCGCAGCCGGTCGACGATCTGCTGGGTGGCGGCCACGCCGACGTCGGCGGCGAGCAGGGTCTCCTCGATCTCCTCCCAGTCGTCCTCGGTGAGCCGCTCGCGGGCGAGGACGGTGAGCAGGCCGCGGCCCAGGTTGGACTGCGAGCGGGCCAGCCGCGACCGCAGCCGGGTCATCCGGCCGGCCGACGGCGGCGGGGTCTCGAAGACCAGCCCCGGCTCGGGCGCGACCGGGGGCAGCTCGACGTCCGGCGGCGCCTCCGGGGAGACGGCGTCCGGCTCGGCCGTCGTCCCCAGCCCGCTGGCCGTCGACCCCGACGGCCGGGGCGGTGCCTCCGTCGGGGTGGGCGGGCGCGGCCGGGTCAGCGTGGTCCCGGCGGCGGCGTCGTCGTCCAGCCGGGTGGTGCGCCGGCCGCGACCGACGAGCAGGCTGATCCCCAGGACCAGCCCGACGAGCAGGATCGCGATCGCGATCAGCACGAACTCCATGGCCCTCAGTCTCCCAGCACCGGTAGCCGGGGTCCGTGCGGAACCCCCGCCGGTGGGCCACCCTGGGCAGCATGCCGCTGCCCGGCCGGGACGCCCCGGTCCTCCTGATCGGTCCCCTGTTGCGGCACGTCGACCCGGTGTCGGCCACCGTGTGGGTGGAGACCGACCGGCCGTGCGAGGTGCAGGTGCTCGGCCGCCGCGCCCCTACCTTCGCCGTGAGCGGCCACCACTACGCCCTGGTGGTCGTGGAGGGACTGGAACCGGGGAGCACCACGCCCTACGAGGTGCACCTCGACGGCGAGCGGGTCTGGCCGGAGGCCGGCTCCCGGTTCCCGCCCAGCCGCATCCGGACGCCGGGCCGGCCGGGGCCCTTCCGCATTGCGTTCGGCTCCTGCCGCTACGCCACACCGAGCACCGTCGACGCCGCCGAGGGCATCCCGCCCGACGCGCTGGACACCTACGCCGCGCGGCTGGCGGAGCAGCCGGAGGGCGAGTGGCCCGACGCGCTGGTGCTGCTGGGCGACCAAGTCTACGCCGACGAGCTGACCCCCGCGACCCGCCAGTGGCTGTCCCTGCGCCGGCAGCAGCCGACCCCGGCTGGCGCCCAAGTCGACGACTTCGAGGAGTACACCCGGCTCTACGCCGAGTCCTGGAGCGATCCGCAGGCGCGCTGGCTGCTGTCTACCGTGCCGTCGTCGATGATCTTCGACGACCACGAGATGATCGACGACTGGAACGCCTCCGCCGCCTGGCGGCGCAAGGTGACCGAGCAGGACTGGTGGACCCGCCGGATCTGCGGCGGCCTGGTCAGCTACTGGGTCTACCAGCACCTGGGCAACCTCAGCCCGCAGGAGCTGGCCGAGAACGAGACCTGGCAAGCGGTCCAGCAGCACCGGGACGACGCCGAGCCGGTGCTGCAGGCCATGGCCGAGGCAGCCGACCGCGATCCGCGCTCGGTCCGCTGGAGCTACGTGCGGCACTGGGGCGAGGCCCGGATGATCATGGTCGACAGCCGGGCCGGCCGGGTGCTGGAGGAGTCCGCGCGCGGAATGCTCGACGAGGACGAGTTCGCCTGGGTGGAGGCGGCGATGCGCCGCGCCGTCGACGAGGGGGTCGAGCACCTGGTGCTGGGCACCTCGCTGCCGTGGCTGCTGCCGCACGCCATCCACGAGGTGGAGCGGTGGAACGAGACGCTCGTCCGCCGGCACCTGGGCCGCCCGCTCGGCCGGATCTCCGAGCAGCTGCGGCAGGCCGCCGACCTGGAGCACTGGGCGGCTTTCGGCGACTCCTTCGAGCGGCTGGGCCGGGCGCTGGTCGAGGTGGCCCGCGGCGAGCACGGCCGGGCGCCGGCGACCGCGCTCGTGCTCTCCGGCGACGTCCACCACGCCTACGCCGCCGAGCTGGTGCGGCCCGACGACCTGTCCACCCGGGTGCACCAGCTGACCGTGTCGCCGTTGCACAACCAGGCGCCGCATCCGATCAAGGTCGGCTTCCGGATCGGCTGGAGCCGGTGGGCCCGCCGGCTGACCACGGGCCTGGCCCGCCTGGCGCGGGTCCGCCCCTCGGAGCTGGACTGGGCCAAGCAGGCCGGCCCGTACTTCGGCAACCAGCTCGGCGAGCTGGTCCTGCACGACCGGGACGCCTCCTTCCGGCTGTTCGTGACGGACCGGGACGATGCGGGGTCCGAGCGGCTGCAGCTGGTCGCCGAGCTGCCGCTGTCGGACCCGGTCGCGGCGGAGGTGACAGGCTGACCGGGTGACGGACGCCCCGGGCACGAGACCCGCTCCCGGCCCCGACCAGCCGCCGGTCCCCGTCCGGCTGGTCACCTTCAACACCCACCACGGCGTCGGGGACGACGGCCGCCACGACCTCCCCCGGCTGGCCACGGTGCTCGCCGCCGCCGACGCGGACCTCATCTGCCTGCAGGAGGTGGACCGGCACTTCGGCGGGCGCAGCGAGGACGTCGACCAGGCGCTGCTGCTGTCGCGGGCGCTGGACATGCAGTTGGCGTGGGGGTCGGCTATCGACGAGCCGCGCAAGGGCGAGGGGCTGCGCCGCCAGTACGGCAACGCGCTGCTGTCCCGGCTGCCGATCCTCGTCAGCGACGTCCATCCGCTTCCCGGCGGCGGCGAGCCGCGCAGCGCGCTGCGCACCATGGTCGAGCTCGACGGGGCCGCGCTGTGGGTGACGACCACCCACCTGAGCACCCGCTCCCCCGAGGAACGCGCGGAGCAGATCGCCGCGATCGCCGCGCTGCACACCGAGCCGATGCAGACCGGCGTCCTCGTCGGGGACTTCAACGCCGACCCCGACGCCCCCGAGCTCGCGGCGCTGACCGGGCGCTTCACCGACGCGTGGGACCTGGCGCCCGATCGCGAGGACCAGGCCGGCTGGCGGTTCTGGCACGCGCGGCACGGTGAGACGCACCCGGCCCGGCGCCCGCACCGCCGGATCGACCAGGTGTGGGTCTCCCCCGGCATCGGCGTGGCCCGCGCGCACGTGCTCGACGGTGCCGGCGCCTCGGACCACCTGCCCCTGGTCGTCGAGCTGCAGGTCCCCTCCGGCGTCTGAGCCAGGCATAGGAAGCTATGCCTACGTTTTTACCCCCCGGACGTACGCATTGCTTCCTATGCCTGGGTCAGAGGAGAACGAGCTCGAAGGCGTCGCTGATCGCGCGGGCGAGATCGGGCTCTTGATCGTCGAAGAAGAAGCCGATGGTGTGGTGGACCGCGTCGCGCGGGACGGTCGCGATGTTGTCACAGCTGACCACGCTGTCGTGGTCAAGACCGTTGCGCGCGCCCACGACCACCTCGCTCGGGATGCCGCGGATCGTGCTCGTGATCGGCGCCACGGTGACCCGGGACAGGTATGACAGCTTCGAGTGGCGCGTGAGGACGAGCGCCGGCCGTCGCGTGTCCAGCTGCACCGACGCGATGGTTGGCATCAGTCGAGCGGCGGGTGCGGCAGGTTGTCCATGCCCTCGAACTCGGGATAGACCGGCTCTCCGCGGCGAGCCAGCTCACTCAGGATGGCGTCCTCGGCTCGATAGCGCTGCGTCCGCTGGATGTAGGCGATCCCGCGACGGACGGCGTCTGAACGGCTGGCGGCGCGCCCGGCCCGCACCTCGGCGTCCAGCGCAGCCAGCTCGTCGTCGCTCAGACGGATGGCGATCTGGGTGCTCACACGGGAGACCATAGGCCGCCGGTCAACCGATCGGTATGCAGCTTCCGGGCCTCGCCACCTCGGCCTCGGCCGGTCGCGACCGCGCTGCGCTGTGGCCCGAGGAGTCTGGCAGCCCAGCCCCGGGGGCACTGCGCTGCCCGGGGGCGCCGACGAGCAGCCCGCCCGTCCTGTGCCACGGCCTCGAGCAGCCGTCGGGCGCGATGCGCCCTTCGGGTGTCGCCTCCCGCTCCGCAGCCGCCCACGATCCCAGCCGAGGGACGTGGCAAGCGAGTCACTCCGGCGGAGCCAGCTGCACGCCTGCTTCCAGTGCCCCGACTCGTAGCCGCTGGTCCCACACGGCGAAGAGAGTGTCTTCGGCGCCGACGGCGAGCAGACTGGCCAGGTGCACCGCGTCGGCGCCTCTCAGCGCGTGCTGACCGGCCAGCTCCCCAGCTCGAGTGGTGACGAAGTCGGTCAGCTCGACCGCCCGGGTCGCCGCCCAGTAGCTCTCCCACGCCACCTCGGCGCGAACCTGGTCAGCCGGGCCCAGACGACCAGCCCGCCCGGCGGCCGCCAGCGCGGCGCGCACCTCGGGATAGGCGAGTCTGCTGGACACCGCGGCGTCGCATCCGTCCCAGAGCGCGGCAGCAAGATCGCTGCCGTCCTCTTCGACGACCAGCTTGACGAAGGCGCTGCTGTCGAAATAGACGATGGCCACGCCCGTCAGTCGCGCTGCTCGCTCACCAGGTCGGCCACAGGGCCACTCGCGCGCACCCGGGCCGCACCGCGTGCGGCAGGCCGATCAGCGCGGTGCGGTCTGCTCAGCACCCCACGCTGGACGAGCTGGTCCAGCAGTGGTGCCGTGTCGACCGGCAACAACCGGGCCACCGGAGTGCCCCGGTCGGTGAGGACAACCTCCTCGCCCGCCCGCGCCCGCTCGATCCAGCTGGACAGCTCCGCGCGAAACGTGCTGATCGCGACGTCCATGAGCGCACTGTACGATCCATTGACCGAAAACTGTACGCGGGCGTCCCGATTGCCGATCGGCAACGCCGCGGCTGTCGCCGCCGGCGGCAGGCTCCCATGGGGGCGGACCGGCCCCAGCTCCCCACGAGCCGTCCCCTGCGGAGGGCGGCTCAACGCGCGAGGCGTATGTCGATCTCCCGTTCCACGTAGTCCCACTCCGGGGTGGCGCGCAGGCGGGACACGAGGTCCTCGAACGCGGGTGCGTCCTGGGGGGCGTACTCGAACCAGGTGAGGAAGTGGAAGGCTTCGCCCAGGTCGCGGCCGTGGTAGAGCCGGCGGGCGATCGCCGGGAGGTACTCCAACCCGATCGCGATGTGGCGGGAGGTCTCCTCGAACAGCTTCCGGCGCTCGTCCTGGGCGAGTGCCCACCAGGCCTCGGACTTGGTGATCGGGATGAGAGCGGCGCGGGTCGCCTCCGGGCGCCCGAGTCCTGCCTGCCGGGCGGCCAGCGCCTCCTGCTCGCTTCGTTGGGTGTAGCGGGCGTTGCCGGTCAGCCCGCGTAACGCCCAGGCCGCGCCTGAGTCACCGAGGTACCCTCCGTCGGAGATGGCTAGCCGCGAGACCGTCGGCAGTGACGGGCCGGTCACCGGCTCGATGCCTTCCACCCGCCACTGGCCGACCTGGCCTCCGGCGAAGACAGTGAGCAGCACACGCTAACGCTAACCGGACCCCAGCCCTGGCCGTGTCCAGACCACAAACCACCGTCCGCTCGGGGATCGGTAATCGGTCCTGGTCGCCGTCCTGGCGGGGGCAAGGTGCTGTCAGCCTCCCGCCATCAGGGACCGCCAGAAGGTGGCGAGCAGGGTGACGGCGGCACCTTCAAGCAGCCAGCCGGTCAGGTGGGCTGAAGCCGTGCCCGGAGAGCGACCAGCGTGTCAACTTCGCCGACATGTCCGAATGAACCTTGCAGAACGCCGCTGATGCTTTGGTACGGCGAAAGCCCTTTGCCGTCCCATCGGTTGCAGGACCTTGCTGCGCAGGAGGGTGGTCTGCTCGACCAAGCGGGAGACGCACTGGGAGAGGTATTCACTCAACGCAACGGCGTCCATGACCGGCACCTCGCGCATCTGGTCGGGGGTGTAACCGGTCAGCGTCCCTAGCCCCAGATAGCCGAGCCCGTCGGGTTCATAGCCAGTCGCGTCTCGCCACCCCTGGGTATGCCAAACATCGTCCTGCGCGGGCCGGCGGTGAAAGCCCGGGTTCCGAGGACGTCGATCCACCGTGCCACGTGCCAGATAGTCACCCCGGCGCTGTTTGAGTCAGGATGCGGCTGCCACTGCAGCTCCTCCGGCGTAACGAGGCGTAGGCGTGCAGCCAGTTCGTCCTCCAGGTCGCGGCACCACTCAGCCAGGACTTCCGCGGGGCTATCGGGCGCGACCGGGCGAAAGGACGTCAACCGTGGCTCGATCTCGTCCACATAGGTCATGCACCATTAGTACGCCCGCAGGAACGGTCGGGCGAGGTGTCCTGACCGTCTCGGCGGCATCCGTCTTATCCCAGAGGACCACCCCCGACACGACCACAACGAAGTAGCCGGCCCGCTACGCGGTTGTCGACGTCCACCGGGACGGCCGTCGTCCCCAGCATCCGGTACGCCACCGCGAACAACCGACCGCGATGGGCCCGGAACACAGCCGCCTTCGACTCCACCGCTCCTGCCCTTTCCTTACGCCGGCACCCCGCTCGTTCCACGATCACGCCGCAGCCCACCGGCAGCATCCGGGCCACCGGCCAGTGTCCCGAAGGAGGAACCTCATACGGGATCGGCGCACGTCGACGGGGGAGGCCGCGCCAGCAGGTGTCCCGCAAGACACGCCCGGTGGCGGGTTCCCGCATGGGGTGCCTACCGGGAAGCTGCCGTTCAGCAGCCGGAGCGCGGATCGCGTCGTGCCACGAGCCCTTGCCGATCGATGTCCCCGCGTCGAGGCGCTCTGCCGACGCCTCAGCACGTGCGGTGATCGCGACGCCGTCCGCAGGGTCGGCACAGCCGGTCCCGAGAGCACGCGGGGCGCCAGCGCCGGCAGGAGCAGCTGGATCGTCGCGGCGCGCCGCGTCCACCTCAGGCGGGTTCGGGCTCGCGGAGGCGCTGGCTGATGACGCCGGTGATGCCGTCGCCGCGCATGCTCACCCCGTAGAGGGCGTCGGCGATCTCCATCGTCCGCTTCTGGTGGGTGATGACGATCAGCTGCGAGGTGGAGCGGAGCTGCTCGACGAGCGTCAGCAGCCGGCCCAGGTTGACGTCGTCCAGGGCCGCCTCGACCTCGTCGAGCACGTAGAACGGCGAGGGCCGGGCCCGGAAGATCGCCACCAGCATCGCGACCGCGGTCAGCGAGCGCTCGCCGCCGGACAGCAGCGAGAGCCGCGTGACCTTCTTGCCGGCCGGGCGGGCCTCGACCTCGACGCCGGTGGTCAGCATGTCCTCGGGATCGGTGAGGTGCAGCCGGCCGTGCCCGCCGGGGAAGAGGACGGCGAAGACCTGCTGGAACTCCCGCTGCACGTCGGCGAAGGCCGAGGCGAACACGTCGTGGATCCGCCCGTCGACCTCGCGGACGACGGTGAGCAGGTCGCGGCGGGTGGCCTTGAGGTCCTCCAGCTGCGTGGCCAGGAACCCGTGCCGCTCCTCCAGCGCCGCGAACTCCTCCAGCGCCAGCGGGTTGACCTTGCCCAGCGTGGCCAGGTCCCGCTCGGCCCTGGCCGCCCGGCGCTCCTGCGCGGCGCGGTCGTAGGGCACCGGGGCGGGCCCGGGCTCCCCCGCGTCCTGCGCGGCGGCGACCTGCGCCGGGGAGGGCGGCACCGGCGCGCTCGGGCCGTACTCGGCCAGCAGGGTGGGCAGGTCGACGCCGTACTCCTCGGCGGCCCGGTCCTCCAGTGCCTCGATGCGGTACCGCTGCTCGGCGCGGGCGACCTCGTCGCGGTGCACCTCGTCGGTCAGCCGCTCCAGCTCCGCGGTTGCCCCTCGGACGGCGACGCGGACCTCCAGCAGCTCCGCCTCGCGGGCGGTGCGCACGCGGGCCAGTTCGTCGCGTTCCGTGGCGGACCGCCCGAGGGACGACGCCAGCGCGGTGAGCGCCGCCTCGGCGCCGGCCTGCACCCGGGCGGCCACCTGCGCTCCCCGTTCGCGGGCGACCCGGGCCGCGGC
>JALYNA010000301.1 GCA_030773455.1 Actinomycetota bacterium | reverse complement strand
AGCTGGCGCGCTACGTCGTCGAGAAGGGCTCGATCACCGTCGACGGCGTCTCGCTCACCGTGAGCGCGGTCAGCGCCGCTGAGGACCCCGAGCCGTGGCTGGAGGTCAGCCTCATCCCCACCACCCTGCGGGAGACCACGCTGGGTGCCGTCCCTCCCGGGAGCCCGGTCAACCTGGAGGTCGACGTGATCGCCAAGTACGTGGAACGCCTGTTGGGAGCACGCTCGTGAGCGAGCCGGCGAGCTCACGCAGGGACACAGCAGCCGCGCGCACGGAGCCGACGAGCGCCGACAAGGAGGGTTCGTGAGCGCGACCATCCGCCTGGACTCCGTCGAGGACGCCATCGCTGCGGTCAAGAGCGGCCGGCCGGTGGTCGTCATGGACGACGAGGACCGCGAGAACGAAGGCGACCTGATCTTCGCCTCGGAGGTGGCCACGCCGGAGCTCGTCGCCTTCATGGTCCGCTACACCTCGGGCTACATCTGCGTGGCCGTCACCGAGGGCGACGCCGGCCGGCTGGACCTCCCCCCCATGTTGCGCGTCAACCAGGACCGCCACGGCACCGCCTACACCGTCACCGTCGACGCCCGCGAGGGCGTCACCACCGGCATCTCCGCCGCCGACCGCGCGCACACCATCCGGCTGCTGGCCTCGCCGGAGACCGACCCCACCGACCTGGCCCGGCCCGGGCACATCGTGCCGCTGCGCGCACGCGACGGCGGCGTGTTGCGCCGGCCCGGCCACACCGAGGCCGCCGTCGACCTCGCGGTGCTCGCCGGGCTGCGGCCCTCGGGCACGCTGTGCGAGCTGGTCAGCGAGGAGAACCCCACCGGCATGGCACGGGGCGAGGAGCTGCGGGCCTTCGCCGACGAGCACGACCTGTGCCTGATCTCCATCGCCGACCTGATCGCCTACCGCAAGCGCTTCGACAAGCTCGTCGAGCGGGTGGCCGAGGCGACCGTGCCGCTGGCACCGGGCACCTTCACCGCCGTCGGCTACCGCAGCTCCTACGATGAGCGTGAGCACGTCGCCTTCATCTACGGCGACATCGCCGACGGCCAGGACGTGCTGGTGCGCGTGCACTCCGAGTGCCTCACCGGAGACGTGTTCGGCTCGCTGCGCTGCGACTGCGGCCCGCAGCTGCAGGCGGCCCTGGCAGCGGTGGCGCAGGAGGGCCGCGGCATCGTGCTCTACATCCGCGGGCACGAGGGCCGGGGCATCGGCCTGCTGCACAAGTTGCAGGCCTACCAGCTGCAGGACAGGGGCATCGACACCGTCGACGCCAACCTCGACCTGGGCCTGCCCGCCGACGCCCGTGACTACGGCACCGGCGCGCAGATCCTCGTCGACCTCGGCGTGCACACCATGCGGCTGCTCACCAACAACCCGGCCAAGCGCGCGGGGCTGGAGGGCTACGGACTGAAGGTGACCGGCCGGGTGCCGCTGCCCAGCCACGTCACCGCGGAGAACCTCGCCTACCTGCGCACCAAGCGCGACCGGATGGGGCACCTGCTGGACATCATCGAGCCGGAGACCGAGTCCGGGCCGGCCGACGCCGCGACCGTGCCAGGCACGGACGTCCCGCTGCGCCGGACGGAGCAGCGGCTGTGAACGGGCTCGCGAGTTCACCGATCAACACGGCAGCGGTACCGCGAACGTGGCCGACGAGCGCCGGCGAGGAGGTCACGTGAGCGGCCAGGGGGCTCCGCAGGCCAGCGCGGTGGACGCCGCCGGGCTGACCCTCGGCATCGTCGCCACCACCTGGCACGCCGAGATCACCGGCGCGCTGCTGGACCGCGCGGTCGCCGCCGCGGTCGCCAGCGGCGTCCCCCAGCCGACCGTCGTCCGGGCCCCGGGCGCGGTCGAGCTGCCGGTGGTCGCCCAGGCGCTCGCCGAGCGGCACGACGCCGTCGTCGCGCTCGGCGTGGTAATCCGCGGCGGGACACCGCACTTCGAGTACGTCTGCGACGCGGTCACCGCCGGCCTCACCCGGGTGGCCCTCGACGCGGGCAAGCCGGTCGGCAACGGCGTCCTCACCTGCGACACCGAGCAGCAGGCCCGCGACCGCGCGGGCCTGCCCGGCTCGGCTGAGGACAAGGGCTGGGAGGCGGCCGTGGCCGCCCTGGCCACCGCGGTCACCCTCCGCAGCCTGCGCGGGCCCTCCCGGCCCACCGGGTTCTCCATCCGACCGGCCGACGGGAGCCGCGCGTGAAGACCTTCGACCAGTTGTTCGCCGAGCTCTCCGCGAAGGTCGCCGACGGCGACCCGGCCTCGGGGACGGTCACGGCCGTCCGCGACGGCGTGCACGCCGCGGGCAAGAAGGTCGTCGAGGAGGCCGCCGAGTCCTGGATGGCCGCCGAGCACGAGGGCGCCGAGCGCACCGCCGAGGAGGTCAGCCAGCTCCTCTACCGGGTGCAGGTGCTCATGCTGGCCCGCGGGCTGACCCTGGACGACGTCTACGCTCGCCTGTGATTCCGCGGGCGCCTGACCGCGCGCCCGCCTCCCGTCCCCGTCGAGGAGCCCGACCCGTGCTGCGCATCGCCGTGCCCAACAAGGGCGTCCTGAGCGAGCCGGCGGCCGCCATGCTCGCCGAGAGCGGCTACCGGCAGCGCCGCAGTACCAAGGACCTCGCCGTCTACGACCCCGACAGCGACACCGAGTTCTTCTACCTGCGGCCCCGCGACATCGCCGTCTACGTCGCCGCCGGCACCCTGGACGTCGGCATCACCGGCCGGGACATGCTGCTGGAGACCGCACCGGCCGTCGGCGAGGGCGCCGCCGCGGTGGAGGTCATGCCCCTGGGCTTCGGGCGCTCCTCCTTCCGCTTCGCCACCCCGCTGGAGTCCGGCATCGAGGCCGTCGAGCAGCTGGCCGGCAAGCGGATCGCCACGGCCTACCCGGTGCTGCTGCAGCGGTACCTCGACGACCAGGGCATCCGGGCCTCGGTGGTCAAGCTCGACGGCGCGGTGGAGACCGCCTGCCGGCTCGGCGTCGCCGACGCCGTCTGCGACGTGGTGGAGACCGGGACGACGCTGCGCGCGGCCGGGCTGCACATCATCGGCGAGCCGGTGCTCACCAGCGAGGCGATCCTCGTCCGGCGGGCCGGCGCCGAGGAGATTCCCGCCGTGGCCCAGCTGCGCCGCCGGCTGCGCGGGGTCCTGGTGGCCCGGCAGTACGTGCTGCTGGACTACGACTGCCGCAACGAGCTGCTGGAGAAGGCCACCGCGCTGACCCCGGGCCTCGAGGGGCCGACGGTCAGCCCGCTGCAGACCGAGGGCTGGTCGGCGGTGCGGGCGATGGTGGCGCAGACCGACACCAACCGGGTGATGGACGAGCTCTGGGAGCTCGGCGCCCGCGCCATCCTGGTCACCAGCATCCACGCCTGCCGGCTGTGACGCGATGACATCGTCGTCCTACCGGACGACACCGCCACCAGGAGCCCTCTCCGGCTGCCGTTGAGCCCGGGACTCCCGTCCCGAGTTCAGCGATGATCATCGGCGAGTGGCTCCCGCCGTCGGCATGTCGGGCAGCCACCTGCCTATGATCACGGGCACAAACGACGAGGGCCCCCGTCCGGCTGGACGGGGGCCCTCGTGTCTCGGCGCGGTCAACGGGTGCGCATCGTCCGCTCGGCGAGGTCGATCGCGGTGCACAGACCCAGCGCCACGGCCCGCCCACTGGTGGCGCCGGTCCCCAGCAGCCCGGCGATCGCCGGGGCCAGTGGTCGCTCGCCGACCAGCCCGTGCAGCACCGCGGCGTACTCGACGCTGACCCGCCCGGCGGCCGCATGCCGCAGCAGCGCACGGGACAGCTCCGTGGTGCGGCTGGCGGCCAGCGCGGAGATCGTGGCAGCAAACCGGTCCGCGGCCGGGTGGCCCAGCAGCACCAGCCCGGCCATGGTCCCGGCCATGACGTCGTCCCCGGCCGGGGTGAGGCCCGGGCCGAGCCCGATCAGCCGGGCGGCCGCGCGC
>JALYNA010000300.1 GCA_030773455.1 Actinomycetota bacterium | reverse complement strand
TCGCCCTCGGGGTGCGGGGCGACCAGGTCGTATCCGTCGGCGGTACCGCCGGCCCCGGCCAGCCGGGCGTGGATGCGGGCCCCGCGGGCCCGCGCCGCGTCGCCGCGCTCAAGCACCAGTGCGGCCGCGCCCTCGGCCAGCACGAAGCCGTCGCGGGCCTTGTCGAACGGGCGGGAGGCCCGCTCGGGCTCGTCGTTGCGGGTGCTCATGGCGCGCATCGCGGCGAAGCCGGCCATCGGCAGCGGGTGCACGCAGGCCTCGGCGCCGCCGACCAGCACGACGTCGGCGCGGTCGTAGCGCAGCAGGTCCAGGCCCCAGCGGATCGCCTCGGCCCCGGACGCGCAGGCGCTCACCGGGGCGTGCACCCCGCCCTTGGCGCCGATCGCCAGCCCGACCGCGGCGGCCGGGCCGTTGGGCATGAGCATCGGGATGGTGAAGGGGGAGACCCGCTTGGGCCCCTTCTCCTCCAGGACGTCGTCCTGGTCGAGCAGGGTGACCGCGCCACCGATGCCGGTGCCGAAGACGACGGCGACCCGCTCGGGGGCGACGCCGGCATCGGCGGCCCCGGAGTCGCGCCAGGCCTCCTCGCCGGCGACCACGGCCACCTGCTGGCTGCGGTCGAGCCGGCGGGCCCGGACGCGGTCGATCTGCTCGGCCGGGTCGGTGGCCAGCCGGGCGACGAGCCGGGCCGGGAAGTCCTTGGCCCAGTCGTCGGTGATGCGGCTGACCCCCGACCGCCCGGCCAGCAGGGCGTCCCACGTGCTGGCGACGTCGCTCCCGAGCGGCGTGGTGGCACCGAGGCCGGTGACGACGACGTCGCCGACGGACGTGCTCATGACGGGTTCCTCCTGGGACGTGCGGCCGGCGGGCCGGGGATGCGACCGGGTGCGGTCAGGCCTTGTTCTTCTGGATGTAACTCATCGCGTCGCCGACGGTCTTGATGTTGGCCAGCTCGTCGTCGGGGATGGCGACGCCGAACTTGTCCTCGACCGCGGTGGCGATCTCGACCATCGACAGGGAGTCGACGTCGAGGTCCTCGGTGAACGACTTCTCGGGGGTGGCGTCGGCGGGTGCCACGCCCGCGACCTCCTCCAGGATCTCGGCCAGACCGGTCTGGATGTCCTCGCTCACGCGTGGTCCTCTCTCTCGGGTGGGGCGGGGGAGTCCCCGCCGTCGGGCCCCTGTGGCCCGGGGATGTGGGGTGCCGGTCAGGGCAGGACGACGACCTGACCGGCGAAGGTGAGGCCGGCGCCGTACCCCAGGAGCAGGGCGACGTCACCGCTCTTGGCCTCACCGGACTCGAGCAGCGCCGACAGCGCCAGGGGGACCGAGGCCGAGGAGGTGTTGCCGGACCGGACGATGTCGCGGGCGATGACCGTCCGCTCGGGCAGCCCGAGCCGCTTGGCCATCAGCTCGATGATCCGCAGGTTCGCCTGGTGCGGCGCGAACACGTCGATGTCCTCGGGGCCGACACCGGCGCGCCGCATCGCCTCCGCGAGGGTGTCGGTGAGCCGGGTGGTGGCCCAGCGGTACACCGCCTGCCCGGCCATGCTCATCGCCTTCTCGCCCTGCGGGATGGCGATCGCCTCGGCCTGGTCGCCGTCGCTGCCCCACACGACCGGGCCGACCGCGGGGGTGTCCGACGGGCCGAGGACGGCGGCGCCGGCGCCGTCGGCGAAGATCACCCCGGTCGAGCGGTCGGTGAGGTCGGTGTAGTCGGTCAGCCGCTCCCCGCCGACGACCAGGGCGTTGCGGGCCGAGCCGCAGCGGATGGCGTCGGCGGCCGCACTGAGGGCGTAGCACCAGCCGGCGCAGCCGGCGTTGACGTCGAACGCGCCGGGCCGCGGCGCGCCCAGCCGGTGCGCCACCTCGGGCGCCAGGCCGGGGATGGGCCGCGGCAGGCTGGCCGAGGCGAGTAGGACCAGGTCCAGCTCGGCGGCGTCCAGGCCGCTGGCGGCCAGAGCCTTGCCGCCGGCCGCGACGCTCATCTCCAGCAGCGTCTCGTCGGGCTCGGCCCAGCGGCGCTCGGCGATGCCCACCCGCCCCTGGATCCACTCGTCGCTGGTGTCCATGGTCTGCGCCAGCTCGTGGTTGGTGACCCGGCGACGCGGCCGGTAGCTCCCGAAGCCCAGGATGCGGGCGCCAGGGGCCCCGGCCATCAGCTGGAGTCGGGTCATGACTGCACCTCCGGGTAGAGCCGCGCGATGGGGTCGCCGGGGTCGACGAGGTCGCCGTCGGCCACGAGCCACTCGGCGAGGACGCCGTCGTAGCCGGCCGACACGTCGGCCTCCTGGCGGCGGCTGCGGATCCGGCCCAGCGGCGTGCCGGCCGGCAGACGGGTGCCCTCGGCGACGTCGGCCGGGCTGACCGTGCCGCGCACAGGGGAGACCACGACCCGCCAGTCGGGCAGGGACTCGGGCTCGGGACGGCCGCGCTCGGCCTCGATGAGCGCCCGGGCGCGGTCGAGGTCGGCCGGGCTGCTGACCGCCAGGACCTCGATGTCCCTGCCCTTCCACTCGCGCTTCGCCAGGCCGGCCAGCGCGCCGGCGGGGGGCAGCTCGAGGACGGCGGTGACGCCCAGCTCGCGCAGCGTCGCCAGGCAGGCGTCGAAGCGCACCGGGCTGGTCACCTGGCTGACCAGGCGGGACAGCACCTGGGCACCGGTGGTCACCGCGGCCCCGTCGGCGTTGGACAGCAGCAGCCGGCTGGGGTCGGCCGGGCGCAGGCCGCCGATAAGGCCCTCGAGCTCGGTGCGGGCGGGCGCCATGTACTCGGTGTGGAAGGCACCGGCGACCGAGAGCGGCATGACCCGGGCCTTGGGCGGCGGGTCGGCCTTGAGCGCGGCCAGGCCGTCGAGCGGGCCGGCGGCGACGACCTGCCCGCCGCCGTTCATGTTGGCCGGGGTCAGCCCGTGCTCGGCCAGGGCCGCGGTGACCTCGTCGGGGTCCCCGCCGAGCACCGCGGACATCCCGGTCGGCGTCTGCGCGCACGCGGCGGCCATCGCCCGGCCGCGGACGGCGGTCAGCGCGATCGCCGCCTCAACGCTGAGCACGCCGGCGAGGGCGGCCGCGGTCAGCTCGCCGACGCTGTGCCCGGTGATGACGACGTCCCGCTCGGTCTCCGGGGTGTGCGGCACCGGGCCGGGCAGGCCGCCGAGCTCACGGGCGACGAACAGGCTCATGGCGACCACCAGCGGCTGGGTCACCGCGGTGTCCTTGATCGCCTCCGCGTCCCCGGTGGTGCCCAGCGCCAGCAGGTCCGCGCCGGCGATCGCGCCGGCCCAGCGGAAGAAGGGCTCGGCGCCGGGCAGCTCGAGCCACTCGGTCAGCATCCCGGGCTTCTGGGCACCCTGTCCGGGGGCGAGGACGGCCAGCACCTCCTCACCGTGTCAGACGACGGGAGGTGACGCGGTGGGGAACGGCACGAAAGCACACCGCTGGTCTTTGGAGGATCCCCACAACAGCGGCGGGTGGTTGCGGGGTGTTCGGCGGTTCCGGTGGTGGGAACCACACTGTGCGCGGCCCGGTCAGTGCTAGAGGGAGCGTTCCTGGTCGAGGGCGGCCAGGGCGAGGGCGACCTGCACGGTCCAGCCCCCGCGCGGGTCGGTGACCGCCACCCCGGTGATCTCGGTGGCCCGCCTCAGGCGGTAACGGACGGTGTTTGGGTGCACGAACAGGGTGCGGGCGCTGGCCTCCAGGTTGCCCCCGCTGGCGAGCACCGCGCGCACCGTCTCCAGCACCTCGCCGCCGGCGGCGTGCAGCGGCACCGCGATCCGCTCCTGCAGCGTCGCGCGCGCCACCGGATCGCCGTCCAGGGCCCGTTCGGGCAGCAGCGCGTCGGCTGCGACCGGCCGCGGGGCACCCGGCCAGGCACGCGCGGCGCGCAGCCC
>JALYNA010000299.1 GCA_030773455.1 Actinomycetota bacterium | reverse complement strand
GCTCAAGCGAGGGCGGCCGCGGCCACCAGCAGGGTCGCTGCGGCCGCCGTCTCGCCCATCGCACCCATCACATCGCCGGTGACGCCGCCCAGGCGGGCGCGCGCCCGGCGAAGCAGGAGTTCGCCCGCGAGCAAACCGGCCAGTGCACCCGCCAGGAGGCGCTGGTCGGTCACCGTGAGCAGCGCCGCGGTGAGAAACACCCACCCGGTCAGCCAGCCCGGCGAGACGGTGGCGGCGACCGACTGTCCGAGCGCGGAACCCTCGGCCATCGGGACGCCGGGCAGGCCGGTGCGCGCCATGGCCAGCCGGGCGACCAACGGCGCCGCCCAGAGCGCGGTCCAGCCCCGGTCGGCCTCGAGCAGTGTCGCCGCCGCGGCCACCTGCAGCAGGACGGTGAGTAGCAGGGTCACCACGCCGAACGGGCCGACGTCCCCCTGACGCATCACCTGCAGCGCGCGCTCCCGGCCGCGCAGCGGGCCTAGCCCGTCGGCGGTGTCGGCCAGGCCGTCTAGGTGCAGGCCGCGCGTCAGCACCGCCAGCACCCCCACAGCCAGCACCGCCCCGGTCAGCGGGGAGACCAGCCGGGCGCCGGCCACCCCCACGCCGGCCGACACCCCGCCCAGCACCAGCCCGACCAGCGGCGCCCACGGCAGCACGCCGCGGGTGGACGCCGCCGCCCGCGCCGGCACCGGCAGGACGGTGAGCAGCGCGGCGGACTCCAGCGGCCCGGTCCACCTCATCACACCTCCAGTGGGGAACCGGACGCCTGCGGCGCGTTCATCGCAATCGCTGCGGCAGCCCGGCCACCACGAACCACACCTCGTCGGCGGTCCCGGCCAGCCGCTGGTTGACCGAGCCCAGGGTGTCGCGGAACAGCCGCCCGGACCGGGTCTCGGGCACCACGCCCAGGCCCACCTCGTCCGACACCGCCACCACGTGCGCGGGCGTCATCGTCCAGGCCTCGACCAGCGCGTCGCAGCGGCGGGCCAGCCGCTCGTGGGCCCCGGGCTCCTCGGTCCAGACGCCCGTCTCGTCCATCAGTGCGGTCACCCAGGTGGTGATGCTGTCGACCAGCACGGTGCCGCGGCGCAGCAGGTCGCTCGGCGCGGTCGTCTCCAGGGTCGTCCAGCCCGGGGGACGGCGGGCCCGGTGCGCGGCCACCCGCTCGGCCCACTCGTCGTCCCCGGCGACCGCGGGGGAGGTGGCCAGGTAGGTGACGGCACCGGCGTCGGCCACCAGCGCCTCGGCGTGCGCGGACTTCCCCGACCTCGAGCCGCCGAGCACGAGCACGCGGCTCACCTCAGGCTCACAGGACCAGTTCGAGCGCCGTGACGGTGCCGTTGGGCGGGGTCACCGCCGGCATCGCGTCCGGACCGAGCCCCGCGGCGACCGCCTGCGCGGCCCGGATCGTGTCGCCGTGGGTGACCAGCGCGACCACGTCGGCCGGGGGCTCGGCGGACAGCTGCGCCAGGTAGGCGCCGACCCGGGCATGCAGCTCGGCCAGGCTCTCCCCGCCCTGCGCCGCCCAGTGCGGATCGGTCCAGTCGACGACGTCCCACAGCTCGCGCGACGGCCGGCCCTCGAGCACCCCGTAGCCCTGCTCGCGCAACGCCGGCGTGGTGGTCACCGGGAGGCCGGTCGCGCGGGCGCAGTACTCGGCGGTCTGCACCGCGCGGCGCAGGTCGCTGGACACCAGCGCCCCGGGACGCAGCGCGGCCAGCTCCCGTGCGGCCCCGGCCGCTTGGGCGTGCCCGAGCTCGGTCAGCGGAACGTGCGCCGTCTGGCCCTGCATGAGCCCCGCGGCGTTCCACTCGCTCTGCCCGTGGCGGACGAGCAGGAGCGTCAACGGGGAGGACATGGTGGTCGTAGCGTAGAGGGGTGGCGATCGCCTCCCGTCCCCCGGACGTCGCCAGGCGGCGTCAGCTGGTGCGCCGCCGCCGGCTCATGACGACGAGGCCGGCACCGACCACGAGCGCCAGGGAGCCCGCGCCGAGGTAGGGCGCCGACCCGAACCCGGCGGGGGCCAGGTCCGCACCGCCGTCCTGGCGGCTGCCGGCCAGGGTGACGGCCAGCACCGTGTACCGGGGGTCGCCCGACGGGTCGAGCCCCGCCCCCACCAGGTGGTGGGTACCGGCCGCGAGCCCCGCAGGCAAGGTGACGGTGGCGGTGAAGGCGCCGCTCGCGTCGGTGGTCGCGCTCCCGAGCCGCCGGGGGGTGGAGAAGATGTACAGGTCGATCGCCGAGCCCGGTGCATAGCCCTTCCCGCTGACGGTGATCCGCTCGCCGCCGGTCGGGGTGGAGGGGGTCCCCGGCCCGGTGACGAGGGGCCCATCGGACGCCGGCACGGACCTCGGTGCCGCGAGGCGGGGGACGACGTCGCCCGCGGCGCTGACCGCCGTACCGATGGCCTGGGCTTGGCCCCCGGTGTCGGACGGCCGGCCGGCCGGGACGACGAGGTCGCAGCTGCCGGCCGCGGCGTCGCGCGTCGGGCAGGCGATCCGGCCCGCGTCGGTCCGCGGGTCGGCGCCGGGGAGCGCCCGGGCGCGGTCGCCGGTGGTCCCCGGACCCGCTGGCCGGCGCCTCCCCGCTGGGGTCGACCGCCCGCGGGGTGGCGGTGGTCTGCGGGCTCGGCTCGGCCGCGGCCGCCTCCGGGGTGGCGGTGATGGGAGCGGTCTCCGCACTGGCCCGAAGAGGCTGGTGCTGCGCATCCGCACGTCGTGGGTCTGTCCGTTCGTCAGCCGGTGACCGTGGTCTCGATGACCTTCTCGCCGTCGATCCAGGCGCCGTCCGGCTCGGCAACGTCGGACCAGTGGGCTCCGCCGTCGACGCTGAGCTGCCAGCCGTGGTCCGGGCCTGGGTCTTGTCCGCCGGGTGGAGGAATGCGGTGAAGCGGACGGTGAGCTGTCCGTCGTCGGCCTGCACCGAGACGTCGGCCGGCGCGGAGGGCAGGGTGCAGGAGACCCAGCTGCCCGAGACCGAGCCGGCGGCGTCCGTCGCGACCCCGCTGTACGCGGGCTGGGGGCTCTCGGCGTCCCAGTCGTGGGTGGACGCACCGCTGCCGCCGCCCGCCCCGTCGGTCCCGTCGGAGGCACCCGATCCGCCTCCGTAGAGGCCGCCGCCACCGCCACCCGCACCGGCCGGGCCGGCACCCCCGACCGCGCCCGCTCCCGCCTGGCTGGCGGCACCCGGAGCCCCGGCGTCCAGCTCGCCGCCCGACCCCCGGTTGATCTCGAGGACGCCGTAGAACCAGGGGAGGGCGCTGCGGCCGGGACCGCCGCCGCCGTAGACGTGTCCGCTGCCCGCCACGTGGTCCTGGCCCGGCGACCCGGAGTCGCCGCCGTCCCCCCGGGTGCCCGCGCCACCGCCGCCGCCTGCCACCACCGTGCCCCGGCCCCACGTGGCGTCGGCCACGACGGAGGAGGCGCCGCCGCCGCCCGCGCCGGCGCCGCCCGATCCTCCGGAGGGGTGCTGCCGCTGCGTCCGCCGGCACCGCCGTCGGCGGCCGACCGGCCCGGCTCACCCGGCCTGATGAGCAGTCCGCTGCCCGGGTCGACGGGCACGTACCGGATCTCCTGGTCACCGTGCCCGCCGACGTGGCCCGCGCTGTCCCCACCCTTGGCGCCGATCACCGTGAGGACCACGCCCCAGACGGAGGACGGCACGGTCAGGTGCGTGTCGTCGGGGGTCCCGTAGGCGAAGTCCGGTGCAGGGCTCGCCGGCGGAGGGGCGGCGGCGACGCCGCTCACCAGGAGCCCGGTCACTCCGGTGGCGACCGCGGTGGCCAGGGCCACGGTGCGACCGCGGGACGACAGAGGACGCACGACAGCCCCTCCAGGGACCCGGGACCGCCGGGTGCGGTGGCCCGGGATGCGGAACCGAACGGACTCCACCACCCCCGGCGACAGACCTCCGCCGGACACGCACGATGACGATTCTTTACTTGCGGTGGCCTCATCTGCCTCAGGCGGGCCCGACACCGGGGACCGCGAACGGTGGCGGGCCCGTCCGCCGGGCGCGGCCCGACCCGACCGCGGGGCGAGGACCCGGACGGGCCGTCCTCAGGCGCCTCGTACCGTCGTCGGGGTGACCATCCCCCTCCGTCCCGGTGCCGCCCGCCCCGCGGCCCGCCCGGCCGCCGCCGACCCGCTGGCCCCGCTGCTGGACCTCCCCGGCGTGCGGGACGCCGCCGAGGGCGCCCGCGCCGGCATCGAC
>JALYNA010000298.1 GCA_030773455.1 Actinomycetota bacterium | reverse complement strand
GCCGTCGCCGGCAGCGCGAGGGAGAGGGTCAGCGCGGTCGCCGCACCGGCCAGCGCCCGGAACGGGCGGCGGCGGGGGGCGGGGGGAAACCGGTCCGGGCGCATCCCCCCTGTCCTCGGCGGCCCGCGCGCGGATCGGCACCGTCCGGCGGGAATCAAGCCGGGAGCGGCGCCACATCCGCACCGCGGCTCCCCCGCGCCACGAGGGCCCCGTCAGGTCGCCCCACCCGCCTCAGGCCAGGGCGTCGGCCCCCATCAGCCGTCGGCCGGCCTCGGTGATCGACCCGGACAGCGACGGGTAGATCGCGAAGGTCTGCGCCAGGTCGGTGACCGTCAGCCCCTTCGTGACCGCCAGCGCGATCGGCAGGATCAGCTCCGAGGCCCCGGGGGCGACGACGACCCCGCCGACGACCACACCGGTCGCCTGCCGCGCGAACAGCTTCACGAAGCCGTCGTGCAGGTCGGCCATCTTGGCCCGTGCGTTGGTGGCCAGCGGCAGCCGGACGACGTCGATGTCGGCCTCCTCGGGCAGTGTCTTCTCCTGCACGCCGACCGTGGCGATCTCCGGGTGGGTGAAGACGTTGGCCGCGACCGTCTTGAGCCGGATCGGGGTGACCGCCTCGCCGAGCGCGTGCCACATGGCGATCCGGCCCTGCATCGCCGCGACCGACGCCAGCTGGAAGACCCCGGTGACGTCACCGGCGGCGTAGATGCCGGGCACGTTGGTCCGCGAGACGCGGTCGACGACGACGTGCCCGGAGTGCGCGACCTCCACGCCCGTACGCTCCAGGTTCAGCCCGGCGGTGTTGGGCACGGTGCCGACGGTCATCAGCGCGTGCGAGCCGTCGACGGTGCGCCCGTCGGTGAGCTCGACGACGACCCCCTTCTCCGTGCGTCGGACGCCGGCGGCCCGGCCACGCTCCAGCCGTCCGCCGCGGGACTGGAAGACCTCCTCGAGCACCTCGGCGGCGTCGGAGTCCTCGCCGGGCAGCACCCGGTCCCGCGAGGAGACCAGCGTCACCGGGACGCCGGCCTCGAGGTAGCCCGACGCGAACTCCGCACCGGTGACGCCGGAGCCGACGACGACCAGGTGCTCGGGCATCTCTGCCAGGTCGTACACGTCGCGCCAGTCGAGGATGCGCTCGTGGTCGGGCTCCGCGCCGGGCAGCACGCGGGGGTCGGCCCCCGTGGCGATGAGGACGACGTCGCACTCGAGCACCTCGGCGACCGCGCCGCCGTCGTCCACCACCTCGACCCGGTGCTCGGCCAGGCCGCGGCGCTCGTCGGAGAGCCGGCCCTGACCGGCCACGACGCGCACGCCGTCGCCGACCAGCCGCGCCTTGATGTCGGCGGACTGGGCCACGGCCAGCCCCTTGACCCGCTGGTTGACCGCGGGCAGGTCGATGCCGACGGTGGTCAGCTCCGAGCCCTGCACGCCCAGGGCGGCCGAGTCGCGCACGTTGCTCATCACCCCGGCCGAGGCGATGAAGGTCTTGGAGGGGACGCAGTCGGTGAGCACGCTGGCCCCGCCGATGCCGTCGCGCTCCACCACGGTGACCTGCGCACCGAGGGAAGTGGCGACCAGCGCGGCCTCGTAGCCGGCGGGCCCGCCGCCGATGATGACGATGCGGGTCATGGGGAGTCCTTCTCGGTGCGCTGCGGACACGTGCCGTGCGCCATTCTCCCCGTTCCGGACGCCGACGTGGTCGATCTCCCGCAGAGGGTCCTGCCACACGGCCGTAGGCTGCCGGTGATGGGCCTCTACGCCGCCTACGGGTCCAACATGGACCCCGCGCAGATGCGCCGGCGCTGTCCGTCCTCCCCGCACATCGGCACCGGCTGGATCAAGGGCTGGCGGCTGACCTTCGGCGCCGAGGAGTACGGCTGGGAGGGGGCGCTGGCCACCCTTGTCCCGGACGACACCACACCGGGCGAGTCGCTGTCCCCGGGTGTGTTCGTCGCGCTCTACGACCTCACCGAGGCCGACGAGCGGGCGCTCGACGCGTGGGAGGGCGCCGACCGGGGGCTGTACCGGAAACTGAACCTGCGGGTGCACACGCTGACCGGTGACCAGGTGGCCTACGTCTACGTACTCGACGCCTTCGAGGGCGGCCTGCCGTCGGCGCGGTACCTGGGCGCGCTCGCCGACGCCGCCGAGGCAGCCGGCGCCCCGGACGACTACCTCGCCGAGCTCCGCGCCCGGGAGTGCCGCTCCACCGGCGTCTGAACAGCCCCCTCCCCCTCCCCTCGGCGCGATCATGGCGCCGTGACCATTAGGTCGGCCCCACGAGTGGTCACGGCGCCATGATCGCCGGACGTCGGGCGCGGAGCTGCCGGTCCACCATGCGGACCATCTCCCCGTGACGCCGGTAGACGTGCACGGCGTGAAGTGCAGCAGGAGCCACCCGCGCTCGGTGAGCCAGTTGTGCCGGTCCCGGTCGTCGTCCAGTTGCCGACGCGTCATGTGCGCTTCGAGCCCGTCGAACTCGGCGCCCAGCAGGTGGTCCTCCCAGCCCATGTCGAGCCGGTGTCTGCGCCCCGGAACGCCCACCTCGACCTGCACCGCCGGCGCAGGGAGGCCGGCGTCCAGGAAGCGCCAGCGCATCCGGGACTCCATCGGGGATTCGACCCGCGCGGAGGCGTGCGGCAGGAGAGCGTCGAGCCGTGCCACCCCACGCAGCCCACGTTGCCGGTGGCGCGCGGTGGAAGTCCTCCGGAGTGCAGTGCCGGCTGCGCAGCGCGGCGTCCAGGGTGGCGAGCGCGTCGACCGGCGCCCCGAGGCGTGCGACGTCGCATGCTGTGCGTCCCGGAGATGTGCACCAGACGCCGTGCCGGAGGACCGCATCGTCGGTTCCGAGTGACGACGGGTGCACCCACAGGCGCTCCAGCCGACGGTTGTCGACGGCGTCCGGCGCGATGAAGTGCAGGTCCCCCGCGGCAACTGCCGAAGCCGATCGCAGGTCGAAGCCCCACAGCAGCGCGGCGGTCGAGTGGCAGGCCACGAGGTCGCCGCCGAGCCAGAGCGCGGCAGCGCGGACGACGGTCCTGGGATCGTCAGGCAACTCCCCGTCGACGTAGACGCCGCGCCACGGCGTGCGCCGCCAGGTCCCTCGCCGCAGCCGCGCCCGCACCTCAGCGGGTGTGCACGAGCCCAGGGCCTGTTCCCGGGTGAGGACGCCACCCTGCCGGCTGACGATCCGCGCCAGTCCCCTGTCCACCCGGCGACCCTCGCGCCGAGTGGCCCCGGACCGGGGACCCCACCTGAGTCTGTGGAGAGCGCCGCACCCTGGGGACAACCCCGCCGATCATGGCGCCGCGACCACCGGGGCGGCCCCAGGAGTGGTCACGGCGCCATGATCGCGGGCGGGGCAGGGGGCGGTCAGACCGAAGTCCCCAGCAGCGTGCGCAGTGCGTCGTCCACCTGCTCGACGTAGGCCGGCGAGAGCCCGAAGAGCGAGGCGTGGCCGTGCAGGTCCTCGATCACCCGCAGCTCGCTTCCCGGGACGAGCGCCTGCTCGGCGGCACAGTCCTCCGGCGGGAAGAACTTGTCCGTGCTGATGGGCATCACGACCGTCTTGGCGGTGATCCGGCCCAGCGCGGCCGCAAGGTCCCCGCCGGTGTGCCGGCTGACGTCGCCGTGCTGCCACTTCCACGCCTGCACCAGCAGGTCACCGGCGTCCATCGGCTGGAAGTAGGCCTCCAGGAAGCCGACGACGAAGTCCTGCGGCGAGCTGAAGCCCAGCGCCCGCCAGTGCTCGCCGGTCCAGAACTCGTTGGACAGCACGTACAGGGCGAACAGCCCGGCGTGCCGCTGAAGGCCGGCGCGGACGTCCGCGGAGTCGCGGTACCAGCCGTCGGCGTACCCCGGGTCCGCGCGCAGCGTGTCGACCAACGTCTGCGCCCAGAGGACGCAGTGCTGGTACATCCGCGCGGTCCCGGCCAGCGGTGCGGCCCGCTTCACCTTGTCGGGGAACCGGACGGCCCACTCGTAGGTCTGCTGGGCGCCCATCGAGCCGCCGAAGACCAGCGCCAGCTCCTCGACCCCGAGCACCTCGCGCAGCAGCCGCTCCTGGGCGACGACGTCGTCACCGATCCGCACCCGCGGGAAGCGGCCCTGCCCGTAGGGCCCGGCCGTGTTGTGCGGTGAGGTGCCCAGCCCGCTGCCGATCTGGTTGACCAGGACGACGAAGTGCTCGGCGGGGTCGATCGCCCGCCCCTCGCCGACGTAGGTGTCCCGCATGACGGAGTGGTTGCCGGAGTACCAGGTCGGGATCAGCACCGCGTTGTCCTTCGCCGCGTTCAGCGTGCCCAGGGTCTGGTAGGCCAGCTGGCAGCCGCGGAGGGTAGCGCCGTCGGCCAGCGGGAGGTCACCGATGTCGGCCACCTGGAAGTCGCCGTGCACGGCGGCGCAGTAGTACGGGTTCTCGACCGGCATGACCGTCCTCGGGAATCGGCGGGGTGGGCGTGGGACAGCCCGGCCGGGGACGCTAGCGCACCGTGACGCAGGTCACCGTCGAGGGGTCAGCCGGCGGGGGTGGGGTCGGCCAGGAAGGTCTCCAGCAGCTGCTGCGCGGCCAGCGCCGGGGTCAGCTCGCCGGCGAGCACCGCCTTCTCCAGCTCCGGCACGGCCGCCCGGACGCCGGGGTGGGCGCGCAGCCGGTGCTCCAGCCCGTCGCGCACGAGCTGCCGGGTCCAGCGCACCTGCTGGCTGCGCCGGCGCTCCTCGAACGCCCCGGACGCCTTCCGCCGGTCCTGGTGCTCGACGAGCCCGGCCCACACCTCGTCGAGGCCCTCGCCGGTCAGCCCGGCGCAGGTGAGCACCGGAACCTCCCAGTCCTCGCCGTGTCCGCGCAGCATCCGGATCGCCCCGGCCAGCTCCCGCGCCGCCTTGCGCGCGTCCATCGCCGCCGGCCCGTCGGCCTTGTTCACCGCGATGACGTCGGCGATCTCGAGGATGCCGCGCTTGATGCCCTGCAACTGGTCGCCGGTGCGGGCGAGCGTCAGGAACAGGAAGGAGTCGACCATCTCGGCGACGGTGATCTCCGACTGCCCGACGCCGACCGTCTCCACCAGGACGACGTCGTGGCCGGCCGCCTCCACCACGACCATCGACTCCCGCGTCGCCTGGGCGACCCCGCCGAGGGTGCCCGAGGTCGGCGAGGGGCGGATGAACGCGTTCGGGTCGACCGACAGCCGCGCCATCCGGGTCTTGTCCCCGAGGATCGACCCGCCCGTACGCGCGGACGACGGGTCGACGGCGAGCACTGCCACCTTCGACCCGGCCGCCGTCAGCGTCACCCCGAGGGTGTCGATGAACGTCGACTTCCCCACGCCGGGGACGCCGCTGATCCCCACCCGCCGGGCACCCCCGGCGTGCGGCAGCAGCTCGACCAGCAGTTCCTGCGCCCACTCCCGGTGCTCGGCGCGGTGCGACTCCACGAGCGTGATCGCCCGCGCCACGGCACGCCGGTCCCCTTCAAGCACCCCCTCGACGAGCGCCGGGACGTCGACAGGTCTCGCCATCAGTGGCCGAGGCGCGCAGACAGCGTCCGCAGCAGCCCCTGCGCCGCCTCGGCGACGACCGTGCCAGGCAGGAACACCTCGGCCGCGCCCATCTCCTTGAGCGTCGGCAC
>JALYNA010000297.1 GCA_030773455.1 Actinomycetota bacterium | reverse complement strand
AAGGCGGCGCTGGAGCAGTACCGCGCCCAGCTGGCAGAGGCCCGCACCGAGGCCGCGCAGATCCGCGACCAGGCGCGCGCCGAGGGCCAGCAGATCCTCGAGGAGCTGCGGGCCCAGGCCCAGCAGGAGTCCGCGCGGATCGTCGCCCGCGGCGAGGAACAGCTGGCCACCTCGCGCCAGCAGGTGGTCAACGAGCTGCGCGGCCAGATCGGCCGGCTGGCCGTCGATCTCGCCGGCCGCGTGGTCGGCGAGTCCCTCGAGGACCAGGCTCGCCGCAGCGGCACCGTCGACCGGTTCCTCGACCAGCTCGACGGCATGGCCGCCGGTGCCTCCCCGGACGGCCGGGGTGGCGCCACCGGCAGCTCGGTGTACGCGCCGCAGGGCGACCGCTGATGGATGCCTCCAGCCGCGGCGCGCTCCTCGCGGCGCGGGAGCGCCTGGCGGAGCTCACCCTCCCGGCTTCCGGGCTGCTGGAGAAGGCGCGCGACCGCCTGACCGGGCAGGACCGCGCCGCCACCAGCGACGAGATGGTCGCCCTGGCCGACGAGCTGTTCGCCGTCGCCCGCCTGCTCGACGGGCAGGTCAGCCTGCGACGGGCGCTGTCCGACCCGTCGGCCACCCCGGCTGACCGGGCCGGCGTCGTGCGGCGGCTGCTGTCCGGCCGGGTCTCCGACACCGCGCTGGACCTGGTCGAGACCGCGGCCCGGCAGCGCTGGTCGCGGCCGCTGGACCTGGTGGAGGCGACCGAGACCCTGGCCACGGACGCCGCTCTGGACGCTGCGGAGGCCCGTGGAGAGCTCGACGGCGTCGAGGACGACCTGTTCCGGTTCGGGCGTATCATCGCCGGGGATGCGGAATTATCGCGGATCCTCAGCGATCGAGCGGCTCCCGCCGCGGGCAGGGCGGCGCTTCTGGACCGACTGCTCACCGGCCGGGTCAGCCCGATCACCGCGATGCTCCTGCGCAACCGCCTCACCGGGCGGGCCGTCGGCAATGCCGAGAACGCCGTCGAGCGGCTCTCGGAGGCGGCTTCCACCCGTCGCGGCCAGTCGGTGGCGCGCGTGACCACCGCCGCGCCGCTGACCGAGGTACAGGAGCGTCGCCTGGCGGACCTGCTGACCCGGCTCTACAACCGGCCCATGGGCCTGCAGGTCGTCGTCGACCCGACCGTGCTCGGCGGTCTGGTCATCCGCGTCGGTGACGAGGTTATCGACGGCAGCGTCGCGCACCGCCTCGAGGCCGCCGGCCGACGGCTCGTCGGCTGACGGCGACCCGGCCCCCACTCAGACACCACCCAGCAGGGAAGAGGACACCACGCCATGGCCGAGCTGACGATCTCCGCGGACGAGATCCGCAGTGCCATCCAGAACTACGTCACCGAGTTTTCCCCCGACGTGTCGCGGGAAGAGGTCGGGATCGTGACCGAGGCCGGCGACGGCATCGCCCGGGTCGAGGGCCTGCCCTCAGTCATGACGAATGAGCTGCTCGAGTTCGAGAGTGGCGTCCGCGGCCTGGCGCTGAACCTCGACACCCGCGAGATCGGGGTCGTCATCCTGGGCGACTACGCCGGCATCGAGGAGGGCCAGCAGGTCCGCCGCACCGGCGAGGTGCTCTCCGTGCCGGTCGGCGACGGGTACCTCGGTCGCGTGGTCGACCCGCTGGGCAACCCCATCGACGGCGCCGGGCCCATCGCCACCACCGGCCGCCGGGCGCTGGAGCTGCAGGCCCCGACCGTGGTGCAGCGGCAGTCGGTGCACGAGCCGATGCAGACCGGCATCAAGGCCATCGACGCCATGACGCCGATCGGCCGCGGCCAGCGTCAGCTGATCATCGGCGACCGCCAGACCGGCCGCACAGCGATCGCGATCGACACGATCATCAATCAGAAGCAGGCCTGGGCCACCGGCGACCCGCAGCAGCAGGTCCGCTGCGTCTACGTCGCCGTCGGCCAGAAGGGCTCGACCATCGCCGCGGTCCGTGCCGCGTTCGAGGACGCCGGCGCGATGGAGTACACGACCATCGTCGCCGCTCCGGCGTCGGAACCGGCCGGTGTCAAGTACATCGCCCCCTACACCGGCTCGGCGATCGGCCAGCACTGGATGTACGACGGCAAGCACGTCCTCATCGTCTTCGACGACCTCTCCCGGCAGGCCGAGGCCTACCGCGCGGTCTCCCTGCTGCTGCGCCGTCCGCCGGGCCGTGCGGCCTACCCGGGCGACGTCTTCTACCTCCATTCCCGGCTGCTGGAGCGCTGTGCCAAGCTCTCCGACGAGCTCGGCGGCGGGTCCATGACGGGCCTGCCCATCGTGGAGACCAAGGGCAACGACGTGTCGGCCTACATCCCGACCAACGTCATCTCGATCACCGACGGGCAGATCTTCCTCGAGACCGGCCTATTCAACTCCGGTGTCCGCCCGGCCATCAACGTCGGCATCTCCGTGTCCCGCGTGGGTGGGTCGGCGCAGATCAAGGCGATGAAGTCGGTCGCTGGCCGGCTGCGCCTGGACCTGGCGCAGTACCGCGAGCTGGAGGCCTTCGCCTCGTTCTCCTCCGACCTCGACGCCTCCAGCCGGGCCACGCTCGACCGCGGCCAGCGCCTGGTCGAGCTGCTCAAGCAGGGCCAGTATCAGCCGTACCCGGTCGAGCGCGAGGTCGTCTCCCTGTGGCTGGGCACCACCGGCAAGCTGGACAGGGTGCCGGTGCCGGAGGTCCGCCGCTTCGAGTCCGAGTTCCTCGACTACGTCGCCCGCAACCACGGGGGGGTCTTCGACGGGATCCGGCAGAGCCGGGCGCTCGGGGACGACGCCGTCTCCGGCCTGGAGGCCGCGGTGGGGGAGTTCTACGGCCAGTTCCAGACGGCCGAGGGCGGGACGCTGCGCCTCAACGAGGACGACGCCGAGGCGATGGACGCGTCCGAGCGCGGCCAGGAGCGCGTCCAGGTCAAGCGGAGCGCCTGACCGTGGCCGCCAACCTCCGCGCGCTGCGGCGCCGCATCCGCTCCACGCGGTCGACGAAGAAGATCTTCTCGGCGCAGGAGTTGATCGCCGGCGCCCGGATCGTGCGCGCCCAGGCCCGGGTGGAGGCGTCCAAGCCCTACGCCCGGGAGATCACCCGGGTGCTGTCGGCCCTGGCGTCCTCGGCGTCGCTGGACCACCCGCTGCTGACCGAGCGGCAGGACGCGCGTCGGGCGGGGGTGCTGGTCATCACCTCCGACCGCGGGTTCGCCGGCTCCTACAACGTCAACGTGCTACGCCGCACTGAGGAGCTCATGTCGCTGCTCCGCCAGGAGGGCAAGGAGCCGGTCCTTTACGTGGTGGGCCGGAAGGGGGAGACCTACTACTCCTTCCGCAACCGCGCAGTGGCCGAGACCTTCACCGGGTTCTCCGAGCAGCCGGACTACACCGACGCGCAGCGCGTGGGGGAGGCGCTCATCGCCGCCTTCACCGCCGGTGAGGACGACGACGAGACCGGCGCGGGCGCCGACGGGGTGCTCGGGGTGGACGAACTGCATATCGTCTACACCGAGTTCCGGTCGCTGCTGGCGCAGATCCCGCTCGCCAAGCGGATGGCCCCGCTGGAGGTCGAGGAGGTCGAGGAGTTCGACTATGAGCGGGAGGACCGGGAGAGCGGCGCGACCGCGGGTTCCGGCGACTCCGGGGTGCCCACCTCCTACGAGTTCGAGCCCTCGCCCGACGCGCTGCTCGACGCCCTGCTGCCCAAGTACGTGACGACGCGGATCTTCGCGGCGATGCTCGAGTCGGCGGCCTCGGAGTCGGCGTCCCGCCGGCGGGCCATGAAGTCGGCCTCGGACAACGCCGAGGAGCTGGCGAAGAACCTCTCGCGGCAGGCCAACCAGGCCCGTCAGGCCGAGATCACCCAGGAGATCAGCGAGATCGTCGGCGGCGCCGACGCGCTGGTCTCCGCCGGCGCCGACGACTGAGCCACCCACCACCCCCGAGCTCCATCCCGATACCGCACGAAGAGCCCCAGGTCAGGAGACAGCACAGATGACCGTCACCAAGGACCGTCCGACCACCCAGACGACCGGCCGCGTCGTCCGGGTCACCGGGCCGGTCGTCGACGTCGAGTTCCCGCGCGACGCGATGCCCGACCTGTTCAACGCCCTGGAGGTGGAGGTCACCCTCGCCGACCTGGGCAAGACGCTGACCCTCGAGGTCGCCCTGCACCTGGGCGACAACGTGGTCCGCACCATCTCGATGCAGCCGACCGACGGTCTCATCCGCGGCGCCGAGGTCCGGGACACCGGCACGGCGATCTCCGTGCCCGTCGGCGACGTGACCACCGGCCACGTGTGGAACGCGCTCGGCCAGTGCCTGGACACCCCCGGCTACGGCCTGGAGGCGCCCCGCTGGGAGATCCACCGGCACGCGCCGCGCTTCGACCAGCTCGAGGGCCGCACCGAGATGCTGGAGACCGGCATCAAGGTGATCGACCTGCTGACCCCCTACGTGGCCGGCGGGAAGATCGGCCTGTTCGGTGGCGCCGGGGTGGGCAAGACGGTGCTCATCCAGGAGATGATCCGCCGCGTGGCCCAGGAGTTCGGTGGTGTTTCGGTGTTCGCCGGCGTCGGCGAGCGCACCCGTGAGGGGAACGACCTCATCACCGAGATGACCGAGTCCGGCGTCATCGAGTCCACCGCCCTGGTCTTCGGTCAGATGGACGAGCCGCCGGGCACCCGGCTGCGGGTCGCGCTGTCCGCGCTGACGATGGCGGAGTACTTCCGCGACGAGCAGAACCAGGACGTACTGCTCTTCATCGACAACATCTTCCGGTTCACCCAGGCCGGGTCCGAGGTCTCCACGCTCCTCGGCCGCATGCCGTCGGCCGTGGGGTACCAGCCGACCCTGGCCGACGAGATGGGTGAGCTGCAGGAGCGGATCACCTCGACGCGGGGCCACTCGATCACCTCCCTGCAGGCGATCTACGTGCCCGCCGACGACATCACCGACCCCGCACCCCACACCACGTTCGCCCACCTCGACGCGACGACGGTGCTCAGCCGCCCCATCTCGGAGAAGGGCATCTACCCGGCCGTGGACCCGCTGGACTCCACCAGCCGGATCCTGGACCCGCAGTACGTCGGGCAGGAGCACTACGCGATCGCCCAGACGGTGAAGCAGGTGCTGCAGCGCTACCAGGAGCTGCAGGACATCATCGCCATCCTCGGTATCGACGAGCTGTCCGAGGAGGACAAGGTCACGGTCAACCGGGCCCGGCGTGTCGAGCGCTTCCTTTCGCAGAACATGTTCGTCGCCGAGGCGTTCACCGGGCAGCCGGGCTCGTTCGTGCCGCGGTCGGAGACGCTGCAGGCGTTCAAGGCGATCACCGACGGCGAGTACGACAACGTGCCGGAGCAGGCTTTCTTCATGTGCGGCGGTCTCGAGGACCTCGAGCGGAACGCCGACAAGCTGAAGCGCGCCTGAGCGTTCGCTGCACCACCGAGAACGGCCGGGTCCCGAACGGGCCCGGCCGTTCTGGTGTGTGTCGACCGGGACGGGGGTAGATCCGGTCGGCGGCGCCGACCGGGTGGGCGGGGTCGCTCAAGGGCGCCCCGCCCCGTGCCGATCTGAGCGGGGACGCCCGGACC
This sequence comes from Actinomycetota bacterium, assembly GCA_030773455.1. Taxonomy (GTDB): domain Bacteria; phylum Actinomycetota; class Actinomycetes; order Mycobacteriales; family Geodermatophilaceae; genus Geodermatophilus. Next base: position 1,933 of record JALYNA010000297.1, on the reverse strand, counting down.
AGTTGGGCGGCGACCGGGAGAGACGACGTGGACGGCATTACCGGGACCAGGGCGGACGGCGCCGACTGGAGCTGGCCTCCGTCGGCCGCGGTGCCCCACGTCGGCGGCCGGCAGTTCCAGACCGACGAGTGGGCGCCGGCGTCCACCGTCCGTGGGTGCGCGTGGGCCGCTGGACACTGCTGTACCGCCGCTGCGCCTGAAAGAGGACCCCGTCCTCCCCACCCCTCGTAGAAGGACCCTCTCCCCGAGCCCTTCGCAAGCTCAGGGCACGCCAGGAGAGGGCCGTGCCCCGGGAGGGGCCGCCCTGCCCCCGCCACTCGCAGGCTCGCGGCGGGACCCTGCAGGGGGCCGCCCTGCTTCCCTCGCCCGCTCGGGGCGGTGCGGAGCGGGCCTCGGTTGGTGCGGACTCGGCCGATACAGTGGGACCCGACCCGTCGCCGTGTCCAGCCCGGACTCGGCGCCCGTACCGCCGGCCGGTGGACCCCGAGGAGTGTCGTGGCGACCCTGCATGTCGAGTTGGTGGCCGTCGAGCGGATGATCTGGTCCGGCGAGGCCAGCATGGTCGTGGCGCGCACCACCGAGGGCGAGCTCGGCGTGCTGCCCGGGCACGCGCCCCTGCTGGGGCAGCTCGCCGAGGGCGGCATCGTGACCGTCCGCACCGTCGAGGGCGAGGACATGGTCGTCGCGGCCCACGGGGGCTTCCTCTCGGTCACCGACCGGGGCGTGTCGATCCTCGCCGAGTCGGCCGAGATCGCTGGCGAGATCGACGTCGAGCGGGCCCGCGAGGCGCTGCGCCGCGCGGAGGGCGCCGGCGACGACCCCGAGGCCCAGGCCGCGGCTCGGCGCGCCCAGTCGCGGCTGCGCGCAGCCGGCCAGGACGCCTGAGCCCGCACCGACGTCCCGCCTGACCCCCGGCGCCCCGGATGATGCCCGAGCTGCTCGTCCTGGCCGCCGTGGTGGTCCTGGTCGGGCTGGTCGTCGCCTTCCTGCTGCGCCGCCGTTTCCTGCTCTCCGGGCTCGGGGCGGTGACCATGTGGCTGCGCCCGGCCGGATCGCCGCGCTGGTCGGTGGGCGTGGCCTGGTACGGCGGGGACTCGCTGCTCTGGTACCGGGCACTGTCGCTCTCGGTGCGCCCGCAGCAGCGGCTCTGCCGCGCGGAGTTCCAGGTGCGGGGACGGCGCCGCGCCGGCGCCGAGGACGTCGCGCTGCCCGAGGACGTCGTCGTGGTCTCGTGCTCGACCGCGGCCGGCCCCCGGGAGCTGGCCATGGACGTCTCGACGGCGACGGGTTTTCTCTCCTGGGTGGAGTCCGCGCCGCCGGTGCGCTGAGCGCCGCTCAGTCCTCGGCCACGGTCTCCGCCGGCGTCGACCCCGACGCGGCCGCCCGCTGGGCGTGCACCCCGCTGTGCGCGCCGGGCTCCCACAGCACGTCCCCGCCCGGGTTGGCCACGCGGGCGAGGATGAACAGCAGGTCCGAGAGCCGGTTGAGGTAGCGCGCGGTCTCGGGGTTGCTGCGCTCGCCGTCGGCCTCCAGCAGCGCCCACACGCTGCGCTCGGCCCGGCGGGTGACCACCCGCGCCTGGTGCAGCAGCGCGGCCAGCGGCGTGCCGCCGGGCAGGATGAAGCTGGTCAGCGCGGGCAGGGCCGCGTTGTAGCTGTCGCAGGCCGCCTCCAGCCGCTGGGTGTAGGCGGCGGTCACGCGCAGCGGCGGGTACTGCGGGTCCGGGGTGATCGGCGTGGACAGGTCGGCACCCACGTCGAACAGGTCGTTCTGGACGCCACGCAGCAACTCGGTGAGCTCCGGGGACGGGGACCCGAGGGCCAGGGCGACACCGAGCACGCTGTTGGCCTCGTCGACGTCGGCGTAGGCCACCAGCCGCGGATCGGTCTTGGCCACCCGGCTCATGTCCCCGAGGTGCGTCTGACCGGCGTCA
>JALYNA010000296.1 GCA_030773455.1 Actinomycetota bacterium | reverse complement strand
CGGCGCGCTCCAGGAACTGGATGTCGTCGATGAGCAGGAAGTCGATGTCCCGGTAGCGGCGGCGGAAGTCCTCGGCTCGGCCGGAGTGCACCAGGTTGATGAACTCGTTGGTGAACTCCTCGGTGCTCACGTAGCGCACCCGGACGTTGGGGAACATCCGCGCTGCGTAGTGGCCGATGGCGTGCAGCAGGTGGACCTGCCGCTGGCCGAGCTGGTGCTCAAGGACCTGATCAGCGACGAGCAGGGCCCGCAGATCACCGCGGCGATCATCATGGCGGCCACCGCCGAGTACTTCTCCGTGACGATGGAGGAGCTGCAGGGCGCCAACCGCAGCCGCACGCTGGTCAACGCCCGCCAGATCGCGATGTACCTGTGCCGGGAGCTCACCGAACTGTCCCTGCCGCGGATCGGGGCCTCCTTTGGCGGCAAGGACCACACCACGGTCATGCACGCCGTCAAGAAGATCACCAACCTGATGAGTGAGCGCCGCGCCACCTACACCCAGGTGACCGAGCTGACCGCCCGGATCAAGAGCCGCGCCCGGCAGTAGTCCGGGCTCGTGGGGCCAATTCCGCGGAAAAGGCCCCACGGCCGGGTCGCCCTGTGGACAACTCCTCGACCGGGGCCGTCACCGGGCCCCATCCGCGGATGTTCCTGCGGTTCACGGGTCTGCACGGCGTCTTCCTCGGCGCACGCGCCATCGGCGAGGGCTGGCTGACTGCAAGCAGCTCCGCGACGGTCGGTACGTCGCGTACTGCACGGCGTCTACGCCGACCCGGTGACCGTCGTCCTGCCGCCTCCGGTGCCGCAGCTCGACGTCGTGCACGACGGCGTCTGGATGGCGCGCGTCGACCTGGTCGCCGCCGGCTGGACGGTCATCCGGCTGTCCGCTGCAGACCTGCGGTCGATGGACGACGTCGTGCGCCGGATCGCCAAGGCCCTCGCCGCCGTCCCCCGCCTCTCCTGACCGGCGCCCCCGGGGGACACAGGGACGGGGCTCGCTGTCCACAGTCCTGTGGGCGGGGACGCGGCCGGCGGAGCCGTGTCGGGCGTGGTTTGCAGGTCAAGCGTACCGGTGAGCGCGGTCGACTGGTCGACGAGTTGTCCCCAGTGATGTGCACAGGCTGGGGAGATCTCCGCTCACCCGCCCGCCCGTCGTCCCGGTGGGGGTGCCGGCCCACGGGCCGCCCCGCGCCGGGGATCGTGCTCCACGGCGCCCTGAACTGCAGGTCCGCCGCACACGGGACAGGTGGACGCCGGCCGTCGACGCGCCGCGCTCGCACACCTGGTACGGACTGGGGACGGACCCCGGGGAAGCGGGGGACAGCGCGTGGAGGAACGGCGACCGCTGTGCGCAACCGTCGAGATGTCCACGTGTCGACACAGCCGGCCGCCGCTCCACCCCCAGTCGGCCAACACGTCGACTTCGTCCCTGAGCAGGGCGGACACCCTCGATCCCCAGGTTCCACACCAGTGATGACGGAGATGAGGGAGAGACACCAGGGTTTCTCGAACCACACTCAGGGTGGGGAAGCTGCGCTGCGAGTGACCTGATCGAGGACAGCGGTTACCCCGATGCCTGCGGTAGGAGGCACGATGAGCAGCGCACGAGAGCGACACCGACGACAGCTGGGGTGGATCAGGTCATGAAGTTCCGGGTGGCACGTGAGGTGCTCGCCGATGCCATCGCGTGGACGGCACGCAGCCTGCCGCCCCGGCCGTCGGTGCCCGTCCTGGCCGGGATCCTGCTCGAGGTCGACGGCAGCCAGTTGTCGGTGTCAGGGTTCGACTACGAGGTCTCCGCCCGCGCCGAGGTCGACGTGCAGGCCACCGAGAGCGGCCGGGTGCTCGTGCCGGGCCGGCTGCTCGCCGAGATCACCCGCGCGCTGCCCCCGCACCCGGTGGACCTCACCGCCCAGGGGCCGCGGCTGTCAATCTCCTGCGGCAACGCGCGCTTCAGCCTGCCGACGCTGCCGGTCGAGGACTACCCGTCCCTGCCGAACATGCCGTCGTCAGCCGGTGTCGTCGACAGCGACGTCTTCGCCGAGGCCGTCGGACAGGTGGCCGTCGCCGCCGGGCGCGACGACACCCTGCCGATGCTCACCGGCGTCCGGCTGGAGATCGAGGACGACCTGGTGACGCTGGCTGCCACGGACCGCTACCGGCTCGCTGTCCGCGAGTTCGCCTGGCGGCCGGACACCCCCGGGCTGACCGCGGCGGTGCTGGTGCCCGCCCGCACGCTGGCCGACGCGGCGAAGACCCTGGCCAGCGGCCCGGAGATCACCCTGTCGCTGTCCTCGGGCAGTTCGGGGGAGGGCATCCTCGGCCTGTCCGGCAAGGACCGGCAGAGCACCACCCGGCTGCTGGACGCCGAGTTCGTCAAGTACCGGGCGATCATGCCCACCGAGTCGGTGAGCAACGCCACGCTGCCGGTGGGCCTGTTCACCGATGCCGCCAAGCGTGTCGCACTGGTCGCCGAGCGGGGCACTCCGCTGCGCTGCGAGTTCACGCCCGGCCAGGTCACCCTCCGCGCGGGCGGCACCGACGACGAGGGCCAGGCCGAGGAGCGCTGCGACGTCGAGTTCGAGGGCGAGCCGCTGACCATCGGCTTCAACCCGACGTTCCTGCTCGACGGGCTGGCCGCGGTGCACACCCCGCGGGCGCGGATGGACTTCACCAGCCCGCTCAAGCCCGCCGTCCTCTCCGGGGTGCCGGAGCCGGCGACGGACGACGAGGCGGCCCCCCGCCCGGCCGAGCGACCGGGCAGCTACCGGTACCTGATCATGCCGGTGCGGCTGCCGGGCTGAAAGAGGATCACCCTTCCCCCCACGCCTCGCATGCTCGGCGCGGGACCCTGCAGGGGGGCCGTTCCAGAGGGCCGCCGTCGGGACCCCGGGCGGCAGCGCTGGGCCGGACCAAGGACGATGGACGGCGGAGACGAGCCGCGCCCGCCCGTCGGGCCGGCCGGGCATCTGCGAGGAGAGGACTGCGTCGTGCAGCTGGGGCTGATCGGGCTGGGCAAGATGGGCGGCAACATGGCCGAGCGGCTGCGCCGCGCCGGTCACGAGGTCATCGGATACGACCGGAGCCCCGGGAAACGGGACGTCGAGAGCCTCCCGGCGCTGGTCGAGGCGCTCACCGCACCTCGCGTGGTGTGGGTCATGGTGCCGGCGGGTGAGCCTACGCGCGCCACCGTCAAGGAGCTGGCCGGGCTGCTCGAGGCCGGGGACGTGATCGTCGACGGCGGAAACTCCAGATACACCGACGACCAGGTCCACGACGTGATGTGCCGCGAGAAGGGCATCGGCTACATCGACGTCGGTGTCTCCGGCGGGGTCTGGGGTCTGGGGAACGGCTACGCGCTGATGGTCGGCGGCACCAAGGACGACGTCGCCAAGGTGCAGCCGGTGTTCGACGCCCTCAAGCCCCCCGCGCCGAAGGACGAGTCCGGCCAGGAGCTGCCGGGCGCGGGCTTCGTGCACGCCGGGCCGGTGGGCGCCGGACACTTCTCGAAGATGGTCCACAACGGCATCGAGTACGCGCTGATGCAGGCCTACGGTGAGGGCTACGAGCTGCTGTCCGCCGTCGACCTCATCGAGGACGTCCCCGGGGTGGTGAAGTCCTGGACCCAGGGCACTGTCATCCGCTCCTGGCTGCTGGACCTGCTGGTCCGCGCGCTCGAGGAGGACCCGGCGCTCGAGAAGATCAGCGGCTACGCCGATGACTCCGGCGAGGGCCGCTGGACCGTCGAGCAGGCCATCGAGAACGCCGTCCCGATGCCGGCGATCGCCGCGTCGCTGTTCGCCCGCTTTTCCTCCCGGCAGGAGGACTCCCCGACGATGAAGGCCGTCGCCGCGCTGCGGAACCAGTTCGGCGGCCACGCGGTGCAGGCGGTCCGCGAGCAGGAGGCCGAGCGCCCCGCATGACCGCGCTGTCGGGCCGGGGCTGAGGTGTACCTGCGACACCTGCAGCTCGGTTCCTTCCGCAACTGGGACCGGTTCGACCTGGCCCTGAGCCCGGGTCCGACGGTGTTCGTCGGCCGCAACGGCGAGGGCAAGACCAACCTGGTGGAGGCGGTGGGGTACCTGGCCACGATGGGCAGCCACCGGGTTTCCGGCGACGCCCCGCTGGTCCGGCAGGGCGCCTCCCAGGCGGTGGTGCGTGCGGCGCTGCGCCGCGCGGACCGTGAGGTACTGGTGGAGATAGAGATCAACCCCGGGCGGGCCAACCGGGTGCGGGTGAACCGGGCGCCGCTGTCCCGGCCCCGGGAGCTGCTCGGCCTGGTGAAGTCCGTGCTGTTCGCGCCGGAGGACCTGGTGCTGGTCCGGGGGGATCCCGCCGAGCGGCGGCGCTTCCTCGACGACCTGCTGGTCAGCCGCACTCCGCGGCTGGCCGGCGTGCGCAGCGACTACGACCGGGTGCTCAAGCAGCGCAACGCCCTGCTCAAGACCGCCCGGCTGGCCCGTGGGAACGCACTGGCCACGCTCGACGTCTGGGACGGCCACCTGGTCGACCTCGGCGGTCAACTGCTGGCCGCGCGGCTGCGGTTGGTCGGCGACCTGGCCCCGCACGTGGCCCGCGCCTATGCCGGGGTCGCAGGCGCGGACGCCGCCGTCGCCGCGCTCGGCTACGCCAGCACCGTGCCGGCGGCCGGTGATGGCACGCCGGTCGGGGAGGGGACGGCGGTGCCGACGGCCGAGGAGCTGTCCGCGGCGCTGCGGGAGCGGGTGGCCGAGCGCCGCACCGAGGAGGTCAACCGCGGCATGACCCTGGTGGGCCCGCACCGCGACGACCTGGTGATCTCGCTGGGCTCGATGCCGGCGAAGGGGTTCGCCAGCCACGGGGAGTCCTGGTCGCTGGCCCTGGCGCTGAAGCTGGCCTGCTTCGCGCTGCTGCGGGCCGACGGCGACGAGCCGATCCTCGTGCTGGACGACGTCTTCGCCACCCTGGACGCCGACCGCCGCGCGGCTCTGGCGGCCGTGGCGCGTTCGGCGGAGCAGTCGCTGGTCACCGCAGCCGTGCTCGACGACGTCCCCCCGGAACTGCGCGGCACCGTGGTCCAGGTTGCCGGCGGGCAGGCGGTACCGCTCGAAGGCGGTTCGGCCGAGGATGGCGGGGACGGCGGAGTGCGGGAGGAGGAGACGTGAGCGAGGAACGACCGGGACGGCCCAGCGACATCGCCCGGGCAGCCCTGGAGGCGGCCCGCGCCGCGTCGGCCGCCCGGCCCCGCCCCACCCGGCGGCGCATCGCCGATCCGCGCCGTGCGTGGACCGGTCCACGGCCCGGCGACGACGACCCGCAGCCGCTCGCCCGGCTGGTCGACTCGCTGGTCAGGACCCAGGACTGGACCGAGCACACCAAGGTCGGCGCCGTCTTCGGCCGCTGGTCGGCGCTGGTCGGCCCCGAGATCGCCGCACACTGCGAGCCGCAGACCCTCACGGAGGGCGAGCTCTTCGTCGTGGCGGAGTCCACGGCCTGGGCGACGCAGCTGCGGCTGCTGGCGCCGACGATCCTCGCCAAGCTGCACGCCGCGGTCGGCGGGGACGTCGTGACCCGGCTGCGCGTTGTCGGTCCGACGGCCCCGAGCTGGAAGAAGGGCCCCCGCTCGGTTCGCGGACGCGGACCCCGGGACACGTACGGATAGGAGCGCCCGCCCGGCGCGGGGCTCCGGGAGGACGGTGCACATGGACACGTGGCACATCGAGACGAGGCAGCGATGAAGCGCCTGTCGGCACGGCGGAGCCGTTCCGCTCCGGCACCGGAGGCGGGTCGATGAGCAGCCCGCGCGACCGCGACGATTTCGACGACCGCCCCGACGACGGCAGCGGCTGGCGCGAGCCCGGCCACCTGGGGCGGGACGGTGCCGACCAGCCGCGCGGTGATCAGCCGCCCGCCGGCCAGCCTCCCGCGGACAGCCCGGGTGAGAATCCGGGTGGGGGCAGCACGGCCTGGCAGCCGCCGGGCTGGGATCTGCCGCCCGCCGCGCCCGATCGCCCGGCGCAGCCCCCCGCAGCCGGGCCGCAGACTGCCGGCGAGCAGCCGGTCCGCGGCGGCCTCTTCGGCAGCCGGCGCCCCCGGCAGCCCGGTGAGCTCGAGCAGGTCTTCGCCTACCAGGGCGACGCCGTCGGCGCGCAGGGCTGGGCCGTCCAGCAGGGCTGGACGATCTCCGACGGCACCGCGCCGGAGGACGCCGTCCTCGCCGAACTGGTCCGCACCGCTCCGGTCCGCGCGACCAGGGACCACCGTCCGGCCGGGGTGATGCGCGGCCGCTACGGCACGCTGGACCTGGTCGCCTTCGACGTCCTCTACGCCTCCGGGCGCTATGCGGTGCCCGAGTACGCGGTCACCGCTGCCCCGGTGCTCGGCGCCCTGCCGCCGCTGCGTCTGTCGCCGGCCCGGTTCTGGAAGCACCGCACCGGCGGGCTGGTGCAGGTCCCCAGCGGCGACCCGGCCTTCGACACCCGCTGGGTGCTGCTCGCCGCCGAGGACGGTCCGGCGGCCCGAGCGCTCGTCGGCGACGCCGGGGTGCGCGGGCTGCTGCTGGGCACCGACGACGGCGACGAGTTCTGGACGGCTGTGGGTCATGTCGCCGCCATCCGCCCGGACGGCCACCGGCCGGAGCTCATCGAGCACCACGCGCGGCTGCTCACCGCGATCGTCAGCGCACTCGCCCCCGCCCTCTGAGCCCGGCGCCGTCCGGGTGGACACCCCCGCGGAGGCCGCCCCTCCGGCGACGCTGCGCGAGCTGCTCCCCCTGGTGCGGCCGCACCGCCGCCCGCTGGCCGCGGCCGCCGTCCTCTCGCTGGTCGCGGCGGCCGGCGCGCTGGCCCAGCCGGCGCTGGTCGCCCGGGTGATCGAGGCAGTGGGAGCGGGCCGGGAGCTGCTGCCCGCCGTCGGCCTGCTCGTCGTCGTCCTGGTGGGGTCGTCCGGGCTGGGTGCGGTGCAGCAGTACGTGCTACAGCGCACCGCTGAGGGCGTCGTGCTCTCCACCCGCCGGACGCTGGCCGACCGGCTGCTGCGGCTGCCGGTCGCCGAGTACGACCGGCGGTGCACCGGGGACCTGATGTCGCGGGTCGGCGCGGACACCACGCTGCTGCGCGCCACGGTCACCTCCGGGGTCGTCGAGGTCGCGGGCTCCGCGGTGGTGGCGGTCGGCGCGGTCGTGGCGATGGCGCTGGTCGACGGGCGGCTGCTGCTGGTCACCGTGGCGGCGGTCGCCGTCGGCCTGTCGGTGGTGGTCACGGTCTCGCGTGGCGTGCAGCGGCTCTCCCGGCAGGCCCAGGAAGAGGTCGGCGCGATGACCGCGGCCGTGGAGCGGGCGCTGTCGGCGGTGCGCACCATCCGGGCCAGCGGCGCGACCGCGCGGGAGGTGGACGTCGTCGCAGCCAGCGCCGGCCGGGCGTACGAGGCCGGCGTGCGGGTGGCGCGGCTGGAGGCGATGGTCAGCCCGGCGGGCTCCGTCGCCGTCCAGGGGGCGTTCCTCGCCGTCCTCGGCCTGGGCGGCTACCGGATGGCGACCGGCTCGATCCCCGTCGGGGACCTGGTCGCGTTCATCCTCTACCTGTTCCTGCTCGTCATGCCCCTGGGCCGGGCGATCGGGGCGTGGACCCAGTTGCAGAACGGCCTCGGCGCGCTGGCGCGGGTGCGGGAGGTGCTCGCGCTCCAGCCGGAGGACGACGCGCGCCCGGAGCGGCGCGGGCCGGTCGTCGCCGTCCCCACGTCGCCGCCCTCCCCCGACGTGCCGCTGCTCGAGCTCGACGACGTCTCGTTCCGCTATCCGGACGGGCCGGACGTGCTCCGCGGGGTGTCGCTGCGGGTGCCGGCCGGCAGCCGGGTGGCGCTGGTCGGGCCGTCGGGGGCGGGCAAGTCCACGGTGCTCGCCCTGGTCGAGGGCTTCTACCCGCTGACCGGTGGGGCGGTCCGGTGGGCCGGCACCGACGTCCGCGATCTGCCGCGGGCCGGTCTGCGGGCCCGGCTGGGCACCGGTGCTCGCCGGATCGGTGCGCGACAACCTGCTGCTGGCCGCGCCGCAGGCCACCGACCCCGAGCTGTGGGCGGCGCTGGGCGACGTCGGGCTCACCGAGGTGGTGCAGCGCTCGCCGCGCGGCCTCGACGTCCCGGTGGGGGACGGCGGCGTGCTGCTGTCCGGCGGCGAGCGCCAGCGGCTGGCGATCGCGCGGTCGCTGCTGGCCCGCCCGGCGCTGCTGCTGCTCGACGAGCCGACGGCCAGCCTCGACGCCCGCAACGAGGCACTGCTGCGGGAGACCCTGGCCGCGGCGTCGGCCGACCGGGCGCTGCTGGTGGTTGCGCACCGGCTGTCCACCGTGCTCGACAGCGACGAGATCATGGTGCTCGACGCCGGCCGGGTGGTCGCCAGCGGAACCCACCAGGAGCTGGTCGAGACCAGCCCGCTCTACCGCGAGCTCGCAACCGCCCAGCTGCTCGTGTGATCTGCGGTCCTCCGGACCGCACCGCGGCCAGGTGCCGTCCCCCTGCGCCGTGGAGCCGCTGCCCGTGTCCCGGTCGGGAGACCCTGCGGGCCTCCGCGACCGGCCCACCCGGCCGGGTGCCGTCCCCAGCTGGCGTGGGCCTGTTCCTCTCTCACGCCGCGCGGGTGCGTTGCTGGCCTACGGCGGCTGCGGTCCCCGCTTCCGCGGCGCGGCAGATGTTGCGCACCATCCCGCCGAAGACGAACCCGTGGAAGGGCACCAGCACCGCCCAGTAGAGGTTGCCGAAGAGACCGTTCGGCTTGAACGTCGCCTTCTGCCGCAGCCGGGTGCGCCCCTCCTCCCGTTCCACGTGGAACTCCAGCCAGGCCAGCCCGGGCAGCCGCATCTCGGCGCGCAGCCGCAGCAGCCGGCCCTCCTCCAGCGCCTCGACCCGCCAGAAGTCGAGGGCGTCACCGACGTAGAGGTCCGACGGTGACCGCCGTCCCCGCCGCAGACCCACGCCGCCGACCGCCCGGTCCAGCCAGCCGCGCACCTCCCAGGCCAGTGGGAACGAGTACCAGCCGGTCTCCCCGCCGATCCCCTCGACGACCCGCCACAGCTCCTCCGGCGCCGCGTCGGTCTCCCGGGTCCGTTCGTCGAGGTAGAGCGTGCCGCCGGCCCAGTCCGGATCGGTGGGCAGCGGGTCCGACGGTGCCCCGGGGACGGACGCCGACGACCAGCGGGTGGCCACCGTGGCGTCCCGAACCCGCTGGATCGCCAGCCGCACCGCCTCGTCGAAGCCGAGCAGCCCCTCCGGCGGGTCCGAGACGTACTCGGCGATGTCGTGCTCGGAGCAGACGACGGTGTTGCGCAGCGACTCGACCAGCGGGCGGGCGATGGACGCCGGCACGGGAGTGACGACCCCGACCCAGTGGCTGGACAGCCCCGGGCTGAGCACCGGCACCGGCAGGATGTGACGCCTGGGCAGCCCGGCCACCGCGGCGAACCGCTGCATCATCTGCAGGTACGTCATGACGTCGGGGCCGCCGATGTCGAAGCACCGGTGCACCTCCGGCGGCAGCGTCGCGCAGCCGACCAGGTAGCGCAGCACGTCGCGGATGGCGATCGGCTGGATGCGGCTGTGCACCCAGCGCGGCGTGACCATCACCGGCAGCCGCTCGGTCAGGTAGCGCAGCATCTCGAAGGACGCCGACCCCGAGCCGAGCACCACCGCGGCCCGCAGCACGGCGGTCGGGACGCCGGAGTCCAGCAGGACCTCGGCGACCTCGGCGCGCGAGCGCAGGTGCGGGGAGAGTTCCTCGCCGGCGGGCTCCAGCCCGCCCAGGTAGACCAGCCGCCGCACCCCGGCCTCGCGCGCGGCGTGCGCCATGACCTGCGCCGTCCGGCGGTCGGTCTCCTCGAACTCCGCGCCGGTGCCCAGCGCGTGGATCAGGTAGTAGACGACGTCGGCCCCGGCGCAGGCCGCCGCGACCGCCTCGGCGTTGCCGGCGTCGGCCCGGGCGATCTCGACCTGCCCGACCCACTGGTGGTCGCGCAGCCGTTCGGGGGAGCGGGTCATCACCCGTACCCGGTGCCCGGCGGTGAGCAGCTCGGGGACGAGCCGCCCGCCGATGTAGCCGGTGGCCCCGGTGACGAGGCAGGTCTTCGCCGTCGGGGCGGCGGTGGTGCCGTCGGTCTCGGCCATGTCCCGAGTGTCTGGCCCGGATCGGCGTCCTGCTGTGGCCCGTGAGCCTGCCGTCGACCGACGACCCGGCGAGCGGCTCAGGGACGGCGTGTCGGCCCGGGGGCTAACACCGGTGGTGGCAGGCGTGCTGCGAGTGGCGCAGATCCGACGTGAGGGCCGCGACGACGCTGTTCCTGTCACCCCACCCGGTATCGTGGAGAGCAGAAACCGCCAGCATCCGGCCCAGCGTCGTTTTGCGCCCTGAGACATGGTGCCGTTCTGCGCCCCTGTCCGCGTTCGGGGGCGCCGGCCGCCGGGTGCGCGACAGAAGGGCCCCACGTGGTCGCTCGACCGAAGACCGACGCCCAGGCTGACGCCTACTCCGGCAGCTCCATCACCGTCCTCGAGGGTCTCGAGGCCGTCCGCAAGCGCCCCGGCATGTACATCGGCTCGACCGGTGAGCGGGGCCTGCACCACATGGTGTGGGAGGTCGTCGACAACGCAGTCGACGAGTCCCTGGCCGGCTACTGCGACACCGTCCGGGTCACCCTGCTCCCCGACGGTGGCGTGCGGGTGGAGGACAACGGCCGCGGCATCCCGGTCGACATGCACCCGGTGGAGAAGCGGCCGACCGTCGAGGTCGTCATGACCATCCTGCACGCGGGCGGCAAGTTCGACGGCAAGAGCTACGGCGTCTCCGGCGGCCTGCACGGCGTCGGCGTCACCGTCGTCAA
>JALYNA010000295.1 GCA_030773455.1 Actinomycetota bacterium | reverse complement strand
GCGGGGGAGCGGACGGGCAGCGAGCCGACCCGCGTCCAGTAGTCGGCGATCCAGTCGACGACCTCGTGGCCGTGCCGCCGGAACTGCTCCGGGCTCATGTGCGGGGCGGACGGCGTCGGCTCGAGCTGACTCACCGTGCCACCGTAAACGGCGGGCCGGTGCGTACTGCCGAGGCGAGTGGGGAGGGGGCCGGAGGCTCCCCCGAGCAGGGGCGGGTGTCTGGCGCTCAACGGGAGCCGGGGACCGCACGTGGTGCGGTGTCGTCCGGAGGACGACGGTGTCACGGTGCCCCCGGTGCGACTCGAACGCACACTGCGCGGGTTTTGAATCCGCTCCCTCTGCCGATTGGGGTACGGGGGCGTGCCGCCCGCCGGGCGGCCGGTGAGGCGGGCAACAGCCTAACGGGCCGCCGCGGACCGGCCGGCATCGATAGGCTCCGGCGCGTGAGCAGCGAGCCGATCCGGGTCCTCATCGCCGAGGACGAGGCACTCATCCGCCTCGACCTCAAGGAGATGCTCGAGGAGGAGGGGTACACCGTCGTCGCGGAGGTCGGCGACGGGCAGCAGGCCGTCGACCGGGCCGCCGAGCTGCGGCCGGACCTGGTCATCCTGGACATCCAGATGCCGGTGCTCGACGGGCTCTCGGCCGCCGAGCAGATCGCCTCGGCGCGCATCGCCCCGGTGATCGTGCTGACCGCCTTCAGCCAGCGGGAGCTGGTGGAGCGGGCGCGCGACGCCGGCGCGATGGCCTACCTGGTCAAGCCCTTCTCCAAGAACGACCTGGTGCCGGCCATCGAGGTGGCCCGCGGCCGGTTCGCTGAGATGGCCGCCCTCGACGGGGAGGTCCGGACGCTCGAGGAGCGGCTGGAGACCCGCAAGGTGGTCGAGCGGGCCAAGGGCAGGCTGATGGCCGAGCAGGGGATGACCGAGGCCGAGGCCTTCCGGTTCATCCAGCGGACGGCGATGAACGAGCGCACATCCATGAAGGTCCTCGCCCAGCACATCCTGCAGCCGCAGGCCGCCGCGGATCCCACTGCGGGCAGCTGACCGGCGGCACGGACGCGGGAGCGCCGCGTCTCGAGGCGGGACCGAGCAGGTCACGACCTGATCACGGTCGTGGCGACCCCTCTCCCACCCCCGCATCCGGCAGCTACCTTCCCCCCACTGACCGGTCGCCCGCCTGGGCGGGCCGGATGCTCGACTGAGACCACAGTGGGAGTTTTTTGATGCGCACAGGCATCCTCGCGCGCAACGCCGCCGTCGCGACCGCGGCCCTGCTCGTCCTCACCGCGTGCGGCGGTGGGGGCGAGCAGGAGGGCACCGCCGGCGGCGGTGGCGGTGGCGGTGGCGGTGGCGGTGGCGAGAAGCAGGTCAACGTTTACGGCACCGACGGCAACATGGGCAACGCGCTCTCGGCCGACTTCAAGGGTCAGAACGGTGCCCTCGACGGCATGAAGGGGACCACGCCCCTGACCGAGCTGGCGTCGGACTTCACCGAGCGGCTGAAGCAGATCGACCCCGGCCTGCAGGACTACAACTACGCGGGGGAGACCTACGACGCCGTCGTCATCACCGCGCTGGCCGCCCAGATGGCCGGCACGAACGACGCCAACGTCTTCAAGGCCTACGTCAACGGGGTCACCTTCGGGGGCGAGAAGTGCACCGACTTCGCCGCCTGCCTGGCGATCGTGAACAACGGCGGCAATCCCGACTACGACGGCCTGTCGGGGCCCCTGGCCTTCGCCGACGCCGGTGAGCCGTCGCGGGCGAGCTTCGGGATCATGGAGTTCGACGCGCAGAACGCGCTGACCCCGAGCCGGTACGTCTTCGCCGGTGACGAGGCCAACGCCGCGTCCGACGAGGGGCCGGCCCCGGCGCCGGCGGGCACGACCGGCGAGCAGCTGGTGATCGGCTACCTGTTGCCGCTCACCGGGAACCTGGCCTTCCTCGGCCCGCCGGAGATCGCCGGCTTCGACCTGGCCGTCCAGGACGTCAACGCAGCCGGTGGTGTGCTGGGCCAGCCGGTCCGGCCCGAGGGCGGTGACTCCGGTGACGCGTCGACCGACACCGCGACGCAGACCACGGACCGGCTGCTGCAGGCCGGGGTCAACGCGATCATCGGTGCGGCGTCGTCCGGTGTGAGCCAGACGGTCATCGACCGGATCACCGGCGCCGGCGTGCTGCAGTTCTCGCCGGCGAACACGTCGGACATCTTCACCGCCTACAACGACAACGGGCTGTACTTCCGCACTGCGCCGCCGGACGTGCTGCAGGCCCGGGCGCTGGCCGACCTGATCCTGGAGGACGGCAACAACACCGTGGGGATCCTCGCGCTCAACGACCCGTACGGCACGGGCCTGGCGCAGAACACCTACGACAACCTGCTCGCCGGTGGGCTCAGCGAGCAGGACGTGCCCCAGCCGATCATCTACGACCCGCAGGCGGCCAACTTCGACTCGGAGGTCCAGCGGATGGTCGACCAGAACCCTGACGCGATCGTCGTCATCGGGTTCGAGGAGTCCTCGAAGATCATCCAGGGTCTCAACGCCCAGGGCATCGGCCCGCAGCGCTGAGGCGCTCTGCGCCGCGGAGCCACCCGGCGCCGCGGTGAGACACCGCTGACAGCACAGTGGCCCGGCACCGGAGACGGTGCCGGGCCACTGTCCTCTCCCGGGCGCTCAGCGCTGCAGCTGCTGCCCGGGCGGTTGCCAGTCGCCCGGCCGGCCGGTGTGGTTGGAGAACTCGACCGACCAGCGCCACCAGCTGCGGTCCGCGGCGTGCTCCCAGGCGGTGAGGACGCCGACCTCGCCACCGGGGAGCAGGACAGGGAGCCCGCGCAGCTCCGGGCCCGGCCAGACCTCCGTGCGGCGCACCGCGCCGTCGGCCAGCTCCACCAGCGTCATGGGGGAGTAGTCGCCGTTCCGGTCGGCGTCGGCACGGAGCACCACGGTGCCGTCGTCGGCGACGACCTCGACCGACAGGCGCGCCGGCGCGGCGTGCACGAGCACGCGCGGAAGACCCCCGGCCGTGGTGGCGCGGGCGAACTCCAACCCGTTCATCCCGCCGTCGCGGGAGCGCAAGCTCCAGGTCCAGTTCATGTCGGCCCCGTACCCGGGGCGGAGGCGGTCAGTGCGCCTTGGCCAGCGTCCCGAGGTACAGCTCGATCACCTTGGGATCATTCATCAGCGACTCACCGGTGTCGGTGTAGGCGTTGCGGCCCTGGTCGAGCACGTAGCCGCGGTCGCAGATCTGCAGGCACCGGCGGGCGTTCCGCTCCACCATGATGATCGAGACGCCGGTGCGGTTGATCTGGCGGCAGCGGATGAAGACCTCGTCCTGAAGCGCGGGGGACAGGCCCGCGGACGGCTCGTCGAGCAGCAGGACGGACGGGGCGGGCATGAGCGCGCGTCCCATCGCCACCATCTGCCGCTCACCGCCGGACAGCGACCCGGCGCGCTGCTTGCGCCGCTTGCCGAGCGCCGGGAAGAGCTCGGCGACGTAGTCGAAGCGCTCGGAGAAGCGCTTGGGCTCGTGGTAGAGCCCCATCTGCAGGTTCTCCTCGATCGTCAGCCGAGGGAACACGTTGTTGGTCTGCGGGACGAAGCCGACGCCCTGCCCGACGAGCTGGTGGGCCTTCTTGCCGGTGATGTCCTGCCCGCGCAGCGTCACGGTGCCCGAGCGGATCGTGACGAGCCCGAACAGCGCCTTGAGCAGCGTGGACTTCCCGGCGCCGTTCGGGCCGATGATCCCGACGAGCTCGCCCTCGGCGCAGTGCAGGTCGCACCCGTTGAGGATGTCGACGCCCGGCACGTAGCCGGCGACGAGGTCGTCGACGCGGACGAGAGCGTCCTCCGCCTGCCGCAGGTGCTGCTCGCGGGCGTCCTTGCCTGCCTGCTCCTGACGGACGAGCGCCTCGTGCTGCGCCTTGCCGAGCGGGGTGGTCACGAGCGCTCCTCCCGCCCGGCGGCGGCGGCGTCGAGCTGCGCCTCCGCCAGCTCGATCTGCTGCTGCTCCTCCTCCTCGGTGAGGGGAGCGTCGTGGTGACCGCCGAGGTAGGCGTCGATGACGGCGGGGTCGGCCATGACGACGTCCGGTGGTCCCTCTGCGACGACCTTGCCCTGCGCCATGACGACGACCCAGTCGCTGATGTCACGGACCATGTCCATGTCGTGCTCGACGAACAGCACGGTCATGCCCTGCTCGCGCAGGTCCTTGACGTGGCCGAGCAGCGACTGCGTCAGCGCCGGGTTCACCCCCGCCATCGGCTCGTCGAGCATCACCATCGTCGGCTCGACCATGAGCGCACGGGCCATCTCGAGCAGCTTGCGCTGCCCCCCGGACAGGCTGCCGGCGAAGTCGTCGCGCTTCGCGTCGAGCTTGAAGCGGCGCAGCAGGTCCTCGGCGCGCTCGTCGATGCTCTCCTGCTGCTTGCGCCACAAGGGTGGGATCAGCGCCCGGAAGAAGTTCTCACCGCGTTGCCCGGTGGCACCGAGGCGCATGTTCTCGAGCACCGACAGCTTCGCGAGCGCCTTGGTCAGCTGGAACGTGCGGACCATCCCGCGGCGCGCGACCTTGTAGGCCGGCACCCCCGCCAGACTGCCGCCCTCGAAGGACCAGCGTCCGTCGCTGGGCTGGTCGAACCCGGTCAGCAGGTTGAAGAACGTCGTCTTGCCGGCGCCGTTGGGACCGATCAGCGCCGTTATCGCCCCGCGCTGCACCTCGAGGTGCTCGACCTCGACCGCGGTGAGGCCGCCGAACCGGCGGACGATCCCGTCGGCGACGAGGATCGGGTCGGGCTTCGGGACGCCCGGCCGCGGCTCGACGTCGGCGAGGGCGACCGCGCCAGTGCGGGCC
>JALYNA010000294.1 GCA_030773455.1 Actinomycetota bacterium | reverse complement strand
CATCTCCTCGACCCCGTGGGACGCCGACCAGCCCAGCTCCCGGCGGATCAGCTCGGCCGACGCCACCACCCGAGCCGGGTCCCCGGCCCGCCGCGGGGCGATGACGGGTTCGGACCACGCTCGCCGTCGGTGCCGGTGACCCGCCGGATCGTCGCCACCATTTTCCGCACCGACACCCCCTCGCCGCGGCCGATGTTCGCCGTCAGGGCGTGGATGCGCCCGCCGGCGAGGGCGGCGGCCGCCGCGACGTGCGCCGAGGCGACGCCGGCGACGCCGGCGACGTGCACGAAGTCCCGGACGCACGTGCCGTCGGGAGTGTCGTAGTCGTCGCCGAACACCTGCGGGGGCGCCGCCGGCTCAGCTGCCGGAACACCAGCGGCACGGGGTCGGCCGCGCCCCGGTCGGCCAGCGCGGGGTCGGCGGCGCCGGCGACGTTGAAGTACCGCAGCGCCGCGTACCGCAGCCCGGTGGCCGGGGCGATGTCGGCCAGCATGTGCTCGCCGATCAGCTTGGTCCGCCCGTAGGGGTTCACCGGCGAGCACGCGGTGCGCTCGTCGACCAGGTCGACGTCCGGCGCTCCGTAGACCGCGGCGTTGGAGGAGAAGACGAACTGCCCCACGCCCTCGGCCGTCACCGCCTCGAGCAGGGCGCGCAGCCCCTCGACGTTCTCCCGGTAGTAGCGCAGCGGCTCCCGCACCGACTCCTCGACCTTCTTCTTCGCCGCCAGGTGCACCACCCCGCGGACCCCGTGGTCGCGGATCGTGCGGGCCACCGTCCCGCCGTCGGCGACGTCGGCCACGACGAGGGGGACGTCGCTGATCCGGGCCGGGACGCCGGAGGAGAGGTCGTCGAGCACCACGACGTCCTCGGCCGCGGCGCGCATCGCGGCGACGACGTGCGCCCCGATGTAGCCGGCTCCGCCGCTGACCAGCCAGGTCATGGGGACGATCCCGGCCTCTCCCTCGGTGGTGTGCGTGCGGGGCCGGCACACGGCCGCCGGTGGTGCGCCGCCGACAGCGTAGGCGCGACCGGGGCCCCGGACCCCGGACCCCGGTCAGGCCACCCGCTCCAGGGTCTGCAGCAGACCGCTGCCCGTCACGTTCTGGACCTGCAGCCCGGACGGGCGTTGACCTCCAGCACGAGAGGGCCGGCGTCCCGGTCGACGACCACGTCGGCACCGACGTAGCGCAGCCCGGTCGCGGGCCCGCAGCGTGCGGCGGCGTCGAGGAGGCCGTCCCAGCACGGCACGGCGGAGCCGACCAGCTGGGCGCCGGTGTCCGGATGCCGGTCGAGGGGACGGCGGCCCACCCAGGCGCCGGTGACCTCCCCGGTTCCCAGGTCGGCGGCGGCACCGATGGCGCCCTGGTGCAGGTTGGCGCGCCCCTCACTGGCCGACGTGAGCAGCCGCATCATCGCCATGACCGGCCGGTCGTCCAGGCACAGCACCCGCACGTCGGCCAGGCCGCGGTAGGACAGCCGCTCCACGTTGGGGTGCGCGCGGATCACCGGCTCGAACAGGACGGCGTCCCGCGGCCGGCCGGAGAACTCCCCGTCGAGGACGAACCGGGCGTGATCGCGGACGTCGTCCCTGCCGATCCGCCGTCCGGAGCCGGTGAGCCAGCCCGCACCGGCCGGCAGGTCGGGGTCGGGGGCCGTGACCAGCAGGATGCCGGACCCGCCCAGGCTCTGGTTCGGCTTCAGCGCCCAGGAGCCCCCGAGTGCGGCCCAGTCCAACGCGGCGAGGTCGCGCCTGGACCCGACCAGCGCGAGCGTGGCGGCGGTCGGGGCGCCCGCCGCGGTCAACGCGAGCTTGGTGGCGTGCTTGTCGTCGACCAGCGCGATGGCCTGGGGAGGGTTGTCGCGGGCGATGCGCTCGTTGCGGGCGTTGATCCCCAGCACGGTGTCCAGCCGGCGGACGCCGCGGAGGTCTGGTCGGCGCAGCCGGGGCAGCGCCGTGGTGAGCAGCGAGAGCGTGGTCATCGGAGGGCCTCCGCACGACGGGTGAGGGGGGAGAAGCGGACGAGTTCGAGGAGCCGGAGCCCCCGGTAGCTGCCGGCCAGGCCGGCCACGAGCACGCAGGCGGCGCTGAAGGCGAGCGGGGCGCTCTCGGCCAGCAGGCGGGTGGCGGGTGCGAGGACGAGGAAGGTCACCAGGACGGCGACGACGAGGGTGACCAGACCGTCGGCGAGCGCCGAGCGCGGCCCGTCGAGGTCCCAGGTCTCCCAAGAGCCGCTCGATGATCACGGCGGTGACCACGACCGGCAGCGCGGCGCCCCACGAAGTCGGCGGCGCCGGCCAGCCCGAGGGCCTGCTGCACACCCACCAGCACATCGCGACCAGGCCGATGAGGACCGACAGCCGGGGGCACGGGGGAGCCGGAAGCGGCGCAGCAGCGGCTGGGCGCGACGCCGAGCACCAGCATGAGGACGGTGAGGGTCAGGCCCATGCTCAGCCCGGCCTGGGTGTAGCCGAACGCCAGCAGGATCGGTGAGAAGGTGCCGAGGGTCGACAGGCCGACGACCACGCGCAGCAGCACGATGACCAGGGCGGCCATTGGGAGCACGGCCAGCAGGGACTGCGGGCCCAGGGCCGGCCCCTGCGACAGCAGCGTCCGGAGCGCGGTCGGCGCCGTGTCGTCGCCGGGGGTGGTGAGCATCCGCTGGCCGACGGCGACCTGCATGCCGCGCATGCCGGCCCGGCCGATGAGCACGGGGGCGGAGCGCTCCGAGCGGTCGGTGACGGTGAACCGCGCCGCCGCGCCCTCACCCGCGAGCTGCAGCCCGCCGACCGCCACCGGGCGCTCCTCCCGGCCCAGCGACGAGGCGACGGTGACGGTCTCGGCGTCGTCCAGGTCGAAGCCGAGCTCCTCGGCGATGTCGTCGTCGATGGACGAGCTGCTCGCCCCGGTGTCGATCCGCGCCAGAGCCTCCACCTTCTCGCCGTCCGGCCCGGTGATGCGCACCAGCTCCTGGGTCCCGATCACCGCCTCGGGGCTGCGGGCCACGTCGGTCCGGGGGGAGAACGCGACCGCTCCGAGCACCAGAGCCAGCGCGGTCACCGCCAGCAGCACACGGGCCGCGGCCGGCAGGCGGCTCCGGCCGGACGGGCGCGGGCTTCAGGGGCGGGATGTCGGCTGGTCCTCCCTCAGGACGGGCGGGGTGAGGGAAGAGGTCTCCATCCCCGACACCTGCGCGCGGACCGGACCGCTGATACACCAGCGCCCCCCGGACCAGGGCGGTCCGGGGGGCGCGCCGGTGCAGGGCGGTCAGTCCGCGGCGGTGCCGCCGCTCGTCGCGGACGCGACACTGGCGGCGACGTCGATGCGGCCGGCGCCGATGAGCGGGTCGCCGGGCACCGCAGTGGACGTGATGACGCCCGGGATACGGCCGGCGGCGTCCCCACCGAGCTGCGGCAGCAGCAGGGCCGCCTGCCCCGCGACGAAGGGCGCCGCCATCGAGGTGCCGGCCCAGCGGGCGAACCCGCCGCCGGGGAAGGTGCTCAGGACGTCCTCGCCGGGGGCGGCGACGTCGACCCAGCCGCGGTTGCTGAACACCGACAGGGCGTCCTGCGCGTCGACCGAGGCGACGGAGACCACACCACCCGTGGCGGCCGGGTACTGCACCTGCTGGGTGCCGGCGTTACCGGCGGAGGCCACGAGAACGGTGTCCTCGCTCACCTCCTCGAGCACGTCCGCGAGCAGCTCCGAGTTCTCCGTCGTGCCCAGGCTCATGTTGAGGACGTCGGCACCCGAGTCGAGTGCGGCCCGGATCCCCTCGGCGAGGGTGAAGATCGAGCCCACGCCGTCGCTGTCGAGCACCCGCACCGGCAGGACCCGGGCGTCGGGGGCGACGGCCAGGACAATGCCGGCGACGTGGGTGCCGTGCCCGGCGGCCTCGTCGACCCGCCCGTCGCCGTCGTCGTCGACGCCGTTGGCCACGTCGTCGGGCAGCGTGTCGCCGTCGACCAGGTCGAACCCGGGCCTGGCGAGGTCACCGGCGAGGGCCGGGTGGCCGGCCGAGACGCCGGTGTCCAGGACGGCCACGGTCACCCCGGCGCCGGTCCCCGACGTCTGCGCCCGGGCCGCCCCGATCCGGGTGAGTGCCTCCTGGCCGGTCCAGACCGCCGGGTCCGAGCCGGCCGGCTGCGGCCCCGCGTCCTGTCCCCATCCATAGGAGGGGTTCGCCTCGGGTGAGCCGGTGCGGAAGTTCGGCTCGGCGAACCGGGCGCGTGGGTCGGCGGCCAGCCGCGCGGACAGGTCGACGACGTCGCTCCCGGCCGGAGCCTGCAGCAGGAAGGTGTCCGGGGAGCCGGTGAGCCCCTCGATCACGGTCAGGCCGTAGTCCGCGGCGAGGGCGCCGACGTCGGCCCCGGGCTGCACGGCGACGACGATCTCGTCCACACCGGCCACCGGGTCGAAGCCGGAGGTGGCGGGGGGCTCCTCGGCCTCCTCGGCGCCGGCGGCGGACACCCCACCGAGGGCGAGGGCGAGGGAGCCGGTGAGGACGGTCAGGGTCCGCACCGCGCGCCGGCGGGGCAGGGACGTACGGGACATGCGGATCACCTCCAGGTGAGTCGAATGTACGGACGCCGGATGGCCGGCGCCGCGGTCACGGCGCGCCGATCAGGACGAACGGTGCCCAGTGGTAGGGGTGGTCACCACGCAGCGCGCGCTCGCGCTGGGCGGCGCGCAGCGCGGCGGCGGGGCCGGCGCCTGCGCCGAGCAGCTCGTAGACGCGCGTCATGAGGTCGGCGGTGACCGCGTCGTTGACCAGCCACAGGCTGACGACGACGGCGGCGGCACCGGCACCGAGGGCGGCCCGGGCCAGCCCGATCACCTCGTCACCGGCCCCCTCGGAGCGGGTGCGGCCGGACTCGCACGCCGAGAGGGTGACCACCGAGCCGGTGAGGTCGATCTCGGTGAGCTGGGCCGCGGTCAGCCACCCGTCGGCCAGGCGCAGCGCGGAGAACACCGGGTTCTCCGGGCGGAACAGCCCGTGGCAGGCGACGTGCACCACCGAGCTGCCCGGCGCCTCCTGGCACAGCGTCCGCACGTCGGCCGCCGGCCCGCTGAGCAGCCGGGCACCCCGGAGGGTGCGGCCGACTGCCTCGGCCTCGGTCTGCACCTCGGTGGCGGCGTCGTCGGGGACGGCCAGGACCAGGGCCGGGCCCTCGGCGCGGGGCCGGGCCAGCGTGCTCACCAGGACGTTGATGCTGGGCGAGAGCGACGTCTGGTGGCGCTCGATCAGCCACCGCTCACCGTCGTGCAGGGCCTGGAAGGGCACCTCGTGCAGCGGCCCGTGCGGCACGACGACCAGCCGGTCGGCCTGGGGCAGCCCGCCGACCGGGCGGACCAGCTCGTCGTACAGCTCGCGGAGCACCTGGCGGGCACCGGTGGCCAGCCGCGCGGTGTGCCGGCTGGTGAAGGCCGCACCGGCCCGGGTGCGCTGCCACTGGGCGTCGAGCTGGCGCAGCAGCGGCCGGATCCGGCTCAGCTCGGTCACGTGGCCCGTCGCCGTGACGGCGCCGCAGTGGACGGTGAAGGCGACGACCCGGTCGTCGTCAACCACGTGGTAGACGAGGACGGCGAGGTCTGCGGGCAGCCGGCCGACGAGCTCCGCCACGTCGCGGGGGGCGTGGATCGGATCGGCCTGGGTGACCGGCGCGCGCAGCCGCTCCGCGCGCAGGGCAGCCTCCGTCTGTGTGGCCCGCGCCCGCAGGGCCGACCGGCGGCGGGCTCGCGCGTCCGGCATGAGGTCCGGTTCGTCCCGCAGCAGCTCGTTGTAGGTGGCCATCAGCTCCCGGTGCAACGTGGACACCTGGGCGAGGGGGTCACCGGCCCTGTCGGGCCGGTGTACCCGGGTCAGCAGGTCGGCCAGCGCCCGGGACTTCGAGCGCTCGGCCGCGGACAGTGCGGCCCTCGGGTCCTGCGCGGCCAGCTCCAGCGCGACCAGGTCCGCGTAGGGGGTGGCGGCATCGCGCAGGAAGGAGGCCCGCATGGCCTCCGTCGGCAGGGTGGCCCGGAGGTCCTCCACCACCCGCGTCGCCGAGCGCAGCGCCAGCCGCGCGCCTCGGGTGTCGCCCTGCAGCCGCCGCAGCCGGCCGAGCCGGGCGTCGACCCGGTACTGCAGCGGAGGGAGCCCCAGGGGCTGCACCAGCCGGGCGGCGGCGGTGAGGTGGCGGTGGGCCGCGGCGAGGTCGCGGCGATCGGCCATGGCGAGGTCGGCGGCGCGTAGGTGGGCGTAGACCAGCTGGGTGGTCCACTCCT
The DNA here is from genome assembly GCA_030773455.1 of Actinomycetota bacterium. Taxonomy (GTDB): domain Bacteria; phylum Actinomycetota; class Actinomycetes; order Mycobacteriales; family Geodermatophilaceae; genus Geodermatophilus. Next base: position 7,953 of record JALYNA010000294.1, on the reverse strand, counting down.
GTCCCGCCAGCAGGTCGACGGCCTCGTCGACCACCGCCCGGGCACGCGCCACGTCACCCCGGCGGGCGTGCACGTCGGCGGTCTCGACCAGGACCTCGGCCAGCAGGGGCACGTTCCCCCGCCGCCGGTGCAGGTCCGCGGCCTCGCCGAGCGTCTCCTCGGCATCGGTCAGCCGACCGGTCCGGACGAGGGCGACCCCGCTACCGGTGAGGACCCTGGCCAGGTAGTGCGCCTGCCCCGAGCGGCGCAGGGACCGCTCGGCCTCGCGGTAGGCAACCAGCGCCTCGTCGTGCAGGCCGAGGCCCAGCCAGGCCTCGGCCGAACTGAGTAGCAGCTGGTCCAGCTCGGCGCGGACACCCAGCCGCTCGAGCAGGCTCCGGGCGGCGTCGAACGCCTGGATGGCGTCGACCCAGCGACCAGCCTGTGCGCAGGCGCGGCCGCGGTCGACGAGGCACCGCGCCTCCTCGAGCGTCAGCCCCTCCCGCTGGAACTCCGCCGCGGCCTCGTCGAAGTCCCGGATGGCCTCGTGCACCCGGCCCAGGTCGAGCAGTTGCTCGGCCCGGTTGAGCTGTAGCGCGGCGACGTCGCCGGGCATGCTGGCCCGCCGGTAGGCCTCCTCGGCGGCCCGGCCCTGCTGCAGCGCCTGCTCGTGCCGGCCGGCGAAGGAGTGGCAGACGGAGATGTTGCGGTGGACGGTGCCCCGGAGCCACCACACCCGCTCCGGGCCGACACCGAAGTCGGGGGTCTCGTCCAGGACGTCCAGGACGGCCAGGCCCCCCGCGATCGCGTCGTCGTGGCGACCCAGCTCGTTCAGGACGTGCATCATGCCGAGCTCGGTGCGCAGCTCGTCGAAGTCCGCACCGGCCGCCCGGAAGCCGTCCCGGGCGCGGGTGACCAGGGCGAGGGCGGTGTTCAGGTTGCCGTCGACCGCGTGCACCTGGGCCTGCACGTAGTCGGCCCGTGCCAGTAGGAACGGCGACGACGTCCGCCCGGCGCACCGGGCCGCCAGGGCACGGGCGGCACCCGGGTCCTGGTGCACCAGGCTCGCCGCCTCGTCCAGCACCTCAGCCACCTCCGTGTCGTCCACGCACCGCCACCTCCCCTCCCCCGCCGTCAGACCTCGAGGACCAGGTCGACCTCGACGGAGACCCCGCCCACCTCGGCCGTGAGCCGGACCGGACCCGGCGGCAGTGGGGGCAGGGCGAAGCGCCCCGTCCCGTCGGCCTCGGCGACCGCCAGCTCGGTGCCGTCGCGCAGCAGGCGCACGGTGCCGTGTGCGGGGGCGTCCGGGTCGGGCGGGAGCAGCTGCCCCTCCACCCGCACGTCTCGATCCTCCGGATACAGGTCAAGGGCGATGTCGGCCGGCCCGGACTCGACGACGAGGTGGCGGGCCACACCGGTGTCGGCTGCCCGTACCCCGAGCGCGAGCGTGGCCGTGGCGCTGTCGAAGGCGATCGCCCCACGGACGCGCTCCAGGAAGCCCGGCGCCGGCGGGCGGACGGCCGCGAAGCGGCGCACCAGCTCGTCGTGGACCTCCTGCGGCGGGCTCTCCAGCGGCATCCGGCTCGAGGCCCGCCGGAACGTTCGGTACCACTCGGCCGCCGCCTGCAGCCCGGCGTCCTCCGCCACGGCCGCCGCCACCCGCGCGTCCGCCCCCTCGCCGAGCCTGCCGTCGACCCAGTCCACGACGTCCCGGAACCCCACCGCCACCTGGCACCCCCCTGCTGCAGCACTCCTCACCCCGTATGTGCGTCGCCTCCCGCGTGCTGATACGAGAGTTCGCAGAGAATTCACGCAAGGTAGCGGGTCAGTCGCCGAGAGCCGCCCGGAGCCGCTGCAGGCACCGGGCCCTGGCGGGCCCGATGCTGCCGATCGGCCGGCCCAGCCGGCGGGCGACGTCGGCGTAGGCCGGCGACTCCGAGCTCAGGTAGAGCGCGACGATCAGCTCCCGGCAGCGCTCGTCGAGGGAGAGCAACCCGTCGTAGAGCCAGGCGTCGCGGGTCCAGGTGTCCGACGGGTCGGGCTCGGCCTGCTCCGGCAGCTCCTCGACCGTGATCTCCCGCCGCCGCTTCTCCAGCAGCCGCCAGCTCTGCCGGCGGGCCACCACGGCCAGCCAGCCGACCAGCCGCTCGTCGGCACGCAGCACGTCCAAGCTCTGCAGCAACTCGATGAAGGTCAGCTGCACGATGTCGGCGGCGTCCTCGCGCGAGAGCCCCAGGCGCAGCGGGATGGAGAACACCAGACGTTCGTAGTCGGCCAGCAGGTCGGCCCAGGCGCGGGTCTCGCCGCGGCGGCAGCCCTCGAGCAGACGGCGGTCCCGCTCGGCCCTCGCCTGCTGCGCACGCGTCCTGTCCTCGGCCCCGTGGAGGGCGGCCATGGCCCTCCGCACAGCGGAGGACGGCCCGGCCGGTCGGGCGACGGGCTGCCCGGCGGTGTGCCGGACGAGGAGGTCGTGCAGGTCGAGGGCCGCTCGGTGCCCGCGCTCACTGGTCATCGTCATCCTCGTCAGGTCGTCCGCAGCACGCTGCTCCTCGCCGATCGGCGCGAACACGCGTCGTGCCCGGATCCCCCCTCGTCGCCACGGATCCCCCTGATCGACGGTCCGGACGCAGCCACCCGATCGGTGGCCTCCGTACCCACACTCTGCCCTCCATGGTGCACCCGGTCACCCCGACGCCATCCGGGTGCCGACGGCGTCCGGCTCGGGTCCGCGCCGCCCGCCTCCCGGGCGAGACCCCGACCGACCGTGGTGCCTCAGCCGGCGCGGCGACCCAGGGCGCCGTAGGTCCAGCCGGCGGCGGTCCAGGCCTCCCGGTCCACGGCGTTGCGGCGGTCGAGCACCCGCTCCTGCGCCACCACTGTCCCGATGGCCACCGGTTCCAGCTCCCGGGTGCGCTCGTCGACCTGGTCGAGGTCCGGCGCCCAGTGGGCCGCGGCGCTGGAGGAGAAGACGAACTGCGTCACGCCCACGGCCGTGACCGCCTCCAGCGGGGCGGGCAGCCCCTCCACGTTCTTGCGGTAGTGGCGCAGCGACTGCCGCACCGACTCCTCGACCTGTTTGTTCCACCCCGTCAACCGAGAACTCGACCCGGTGGACGGCCCACCTGTGTCGACGTCCGTACCGGCGTCCTCGTCGGGTCAGCCGTGGGCGGTCCCGTGCAGCCGTTCGGGGACCGGCAGGGCCGCGGCGTCGTCCTCGCGGCGGAGCACCCACGAAGCGGGCAGCACCAGGCGCGGCGCGACGCCGACGAGAACGGCGACCAGGACGGCGACACCGGCCAGCGCCTCCCCGGACTCCTCCAGGTAGGTGGCGGTCACGGCCCAGTGCCCGACCGCCACGGCGGAGACGGCGGAGAGGCCGACCGAGGCCGCGGCGTAGGCGGCCAGGCAGGCGAGCACCCGGGGGCGGTCGCGGCGTTCGTCGCGGCTGACGAAGAAGAGCACGCCGAGGACGGCGGCAACGAGCGCGATGCTCGCGACGAGGGCACCGGTCCTGCCGACGGCGGCCGAGACGGCAGTCAGCACCTCGACGTGCACGGTGCCGCCGCCCTTGACGACGGCGATGCCCGCGCTGACCAGGCCGACAGCGAGCCACCAGGTGCGGCGTCCGGGCGCGCGGACGGCACCGGCGACCGCGGCGACGGCGGCCACGGCGAACAGCGCGGCGACGAAGGTCCGCGGCGCGGAGTACGGGGCGTCCATGAACAGGGCGCGAGCCACCGGACCGGTCGCGCCGGTCAGCCGGCCGACGAAGCCGGCGGTCTCGAGCAGTACGGCGGTCGAGGCCAGGGCGACGCCGACGAGCGGCAACGGGATGCGACGGCGAGGGGCGCGCAGCCGGAGTTCGGTGCCCCGGTCAGCGGCGGTCAGCGTGTCGGCAGAGCGGACGTCCGCGATGCGGATGCCGCGGCCGATGACCACGGCGACCGCGGAAGCAAGCAGCACCCAGAGGACCAGTCCCCCGACGACCCAGATCCACACGTACCGGTCATCGGCAGGAAAGCCGCCGAAGGTGACTCGCGGGCCGTCCGGACACCCGGACGGGTGAGTCAGCGGTGGGAGCTGCTGAGGCCCGGCGTCAGGTCGGCGGGAAGGTCAGCGGTGGTGAAGGGACGCTCCGCGCGGGACCGCGCGTCGGCGAGACCGATACCTCGCCCGAGGACCACGGCGAGACCGAGAGCCACCAGGCCCCAGAGGACGAGCACGCCGATCATCAACGCCTCCATGCGTCCGACATCGGCATCCTCCGTGCCCACCATGACCACCGGCGGAAACATCGGCACGGGCAGTAGTTCTCGGCCACGGCCGGCGCATGAGCCTCAGCCGGCGCGGCGGCCCAGGGCTCGGTAGCTCCAACCGGCGGCGGTCCAGGCCTCGCGGTCGAGTGCGTTGCGGCCGTCGAGCACCCGCTGCTGCGCGACGACCCGGCCGAAGGCAACCGGGTCGAGCTCGCGGTACTGGCGCCACTCGGTGAGCACCAGGACGGCGTCGGCGCGCTCGGCGGCCTCCTCAGGGGTGTCGGCGTAGTCCAGCTGGGGCCACAGGCGGCGTGAGTTCTCGACCGCAGCGGGGTCGGTCACGCGCACCACCGCCCCCTGCAGCTGCAGCTGCGCGGCCACGTTGAGCGCCGGCGAGTCGCGGATGTCGTCGGAGTCGGGCTTGAACGCCGCACCGAGCACCGCGACCCGCTTGCCGAGCAGCGAGCCGTCGCAGACCTCGCGGGCCAGCTCGACCATGCGGATGCGCCGCCGCATGTTGATGTTGTCGACCTCGCGCAGGAACGTCAGCGCCTGGTCCGCACCCAGCTCGCCGGCGCGGGCCATGAACGCGCGGATGTCCTTGGGCAGGCAGCCCCCGCCGAAGCCCAAGCCGGCGTTGAGGAACTTCCGCCCGATGCGGTCGTCGTAGCCGATGGCGTCGGCCAGCTGCTTGACGTCGGCGCCGGTGGCCTCGCACAGCTCGGCCATCGCGTTGATGAAACTGATCTTCGTGGCCAGGAAGGAGTTGGCCGCCGTCTTCACCATCTCCGCGGTGGCGTAGTCGGTCACGACCTTGGGGGTGCCGCGCGCGACGATCGGCGCGTAGACCTCGTCGAGCAGCTGTTCAGAGACCTCGCGGTCCGCGCCGGCGGACAGCCCGTAGACCAGCCGGTCGGGGTGCAGCGTGTCCTGGACCGCGAAGCCCTCCCGCAGGAACTCTGGGTTCCACGCCAGCATCGCGCCGGGCACCTTGTCCGTGACCATCTCGGCGAATCGGGCCGCGGTGCCGACGGGAACCGTCGACTTGCCGACCACCAGCTGGCCGGCGGCGAGCACCTGCAGCAGCGACTCGGCGGCGGCTTCGACATAGCGGAGGTCGGCGGCGTACTCACCGCGCTTCTGAGGCGTTCCGACGCAGACGAAATGGAGCTGGGCACCGGCGGCGGCCGTGATGTCGGTGCTGAACCGCAGCCGGCCGGTGGCGAGGGTCCGCGCGAGCAGTTCCTCGAATCCGGGCTCGAAGAACGGCGCCCGCGCCTCGCTGAGAGCGGCGACCTTCTGCTCATCGACGTCGATGCCGACCACCTCGTGACCGAGCTCCGCCATTGACGCTGCGTGGACCGCGCCAAGATAGCCGCAACCGACGACCGAGATCTTCATGGAACTCCATCCCGCGTAAGCCCCGCCACCACCGCTGTCACGTTGTCGCGCGCGCCCACGCTCTCGGCCTCCGCGATGAGTGTTCCGACCACAGCGTCTGGTTCGTCGGTGGCGAGCCGCGCAGCGATCTGCTCGTCACTCAGCTCGCCGGTCAGGCCGTCGGTGCAGGCGAGGAAGCGCTCGCCGGCCACGACCGGCAGCAGGATGACGTCGGCCTCCGGACGAGGTCCCACACCTAGGGCCCGGGTGATGATGTGCCGCTGCGGATGGGTGGCCGCACTTTCGTCAGAGATGTAGCCGGCGTCGATGAGCTCCTGCACCACGGAGTGGTCCTTGGTGACGAGCTCGAGCCGCCCCTCGTGCAGCCGGTACACCCGCGAGTCACCGACGTGGAACACCGCCCACTCGGGCCCCCCACCCTCGTCGACCAGCGCAACGCCGGCCACCGTCGTACCGGCGCCAGCCTTGTCGGGGCCTCGGAAGGCGCGGATCTCCCCGTCGGCGCGCTGCAATGCACGCCGGATCCTCTCCACGGTCGTCGTCTCGACGCCCGTGAGTGAGCCGAGCGCCTCCACGACCGCCTCCGCGGCGGCCGCACCGCCGGCGTGACCACCCATGCCGTCGGCAACCGCGAACACCGGCGGGCTGGTCAGGAAGCGATCCTGGTTGTCCTCCCGCTGGCCGACCGCAGTCGCCGCCCCCCACGTCAACTCGACCGGCGGCATCCACTCTCCACAACGCGCATCGACGACAGGGCGCCCCGTGGGGAAGACAGGGTGTTCGCCGAGCCTAGAAGGTCCGCGACACGCCGGCAGGGTGCACTCCTCCGACCCGCCGGCCGGCGTCGCTCTGAACACCGTCGGCCACCCCTCGAGTTCTCCTCTTCAACGACTTTGCCCAGTCTGCCGACAGCGCTCCGGGACCAAGTGCACGGGCAACCGACGAGGGGAGACGTGGAGTGGCGGGGCGGCTGTTGGTGGCGTGGGCGGTGCTCGCCCCCGGTTCCGTCGTCCCGGGCCGAACCATCCGGGCGGCCGAGGGCTGACGCCGCCGTGACCTCCTCAAAACACCGTGGAAGCGGAAGACGCGTGAGCAGCGCCGGGTCCCGGCGGACCTGCGCCCTGTCCGCCCCCGCTGAACGATCTTCGCGACGTCCACCGCTACCGTCAGGTGGTGCTCCGCTTGCTGTTCGCGACCGTCATCGCGGGGATCGTGTCGGCGTTCGCCGTCCTCCTGCTGACCGGCGAGTACGTCAACGACGGTCCCGTTCTCCTCACCTTGGACGAGGAGCGCGGTATCCACACCGGCGACATATTCATCGCCGGCGGCTGGGCCGCGGCGCTGCTGGCCGAAGTCGGGCTCCTGGTGACAGCCCGCTCCGGGCGCCGAGACCGACCCTCCCTCGACCTAGGCGACAACGACGCGCCGACGCGGTGACGCGGTCGAACCTCGGCGTGCCCCTTCTGGGGTAGAGAGCGCTCCAGCCGAACAGGACCGGTACCGATCCCATGATCATGCCGATCGCGCGGAATCCGCTGTCACTCTCGCTGCCGGTTTCCGCGCTGCTGCCCCCGAGGACGACGTCACCAGCCTGCTCCCCGGCCCCAACTCGGTCTCGGCGCACCTCGCTGAGCGCCTGGCCGCCGCTCCCGCCGTCCCCGGAGCGCTGATCGTCCTGGGGCTGCTCCGCCGTGACGACTTCTGGCCGACCGCGACCGGCACCCTCACCGCCGCCATGTCCGTCGTGGCCCGCTCGCTGCGCGGCGACGACTGGCTGGGCCGCTCCGGTCCCGACAAGTTCGCCGTCCTGCTGGGCGGCAGTGTCGACGGCGCGGAGGCCGCCGCGACCCGGGTGGTCACCACCATCGGCGACCTCGGCATTCCCGGACTAGGCGCCTGTGCCGGCATCGCCGGGTTCGAGGCCGGCGCGACCGCAGCCGGGACGCTGCAGCACGCGACCGCCTCCCTGCAGTCCGCCCGCACCGTCGGACCTGGCACGGTCATCCGCCACACCGGCCGCCGCTGAGAGGAAGGCCGGTCCCCCGGTTCAGCTCCTCCGTCAACGCCGCCGGTACCACGCGAGCAACGCCCAGGTGACGCCGGCCAGCATAAACAACCCTGTCAGCCAGCCGACGACCTCCGGATCCCCATCGAAGCCGGTCGCCTCCCACACCGAGTAGCCGACCACGTAGCCGAGGACGACGATCAGCAGCATCGGCACGAGGACGACGAGTACGGACATGCCTCCCCTTCGCCGCTGCGGACTGGACCGGATGCTTTCCCGGTCCACCGTTCGAGGCCGGCCGTCATCACC
>JALYNA010000293.1 GCA_030773455.1 Actinomycetota bacterium | reverse complement strand
CGCCCAGGCCGCGCTGGTGGCAGGCGTCGACGAAGCGCTGGTAGGCCGCCGGGCCGCCGTAGCTCTCCTGCACCGTGTACCAGAGGACGCCGTCGTAGCCCCAGTTGTGCGTGCCGTCGAAGCCGTTGACCGGCAGCAGTTCGACGAAGCCGACACCGAGGTCGACCAGGTGGTCCAGCCGGGCGGCCGCGGCGTCCAGGGTGCCCTCGGGGGTGAAGGTGCCGACGTGCATCTCGTAGATCACGCCGCCGGCCAGCGGGCGGCCGGTCCAGGCGCGGTCACCCCACTCGTAGGAGGCCGGGTCGTAGCGACGGGAGAGCCCGTGCACGCCGTCGGGCTGGCGGCGCGAGCGGGGGTCCGGGCGCGGAGTCTCGTCGTCGTCGAGGAGGAAGCCGTAGTCGGCCTCCGGGCCGGCCTCGACCTCGGCGCGCCACCACCCACCGTCGTCCCGCTGCATGTCGTGTACTGCGCCGTCGACCTGCAGACGCACGCGCTCCGGTAGCGGCGCCCAGACGGCGAACTCGACGGGCTGGGGCATGCGGGTGCCTCCGGGTGGGACGGGATCGGGATCGGCGGGGCTGTCCTTCCCGCTCCCGGCCCGCTCAACCGTCGCGCTCAGCTCCGCCCGGTCACCCGGCGCAGCAGCGCCTCCTGGTCGGCCGGCGCCTCGTCACCGGTCCAGGCGACGAACTGGTCGGGCCGCACCAGCAGCAGCCGCGCGCCGTAGCCGGCCGCCTCGCCCGCGCCGTCCCGGACGACGGTGAAGCGGGACGCCGAGGTCGCCGGCCGCGGCCTCGAGCCCCTCGGTGGCGCCCTCCGGGGCGTCCAGGGCGAGCAGGGTGAACCAGGGGCCGAGCTCGGCGAAGGCGTTGCGGCCCGAGGCCAGGGTGCGCGGCGGCAGGTGGTGGCCTGCCCGCGCCTGGAACGTGTGGGTGCCCAGGCCGCTGGTCACGCCGTCCGGCGGGCCGGCGACGACGGGGGAGCCGTCGTAGTGGGGCTCGAACGAGCTCAGCCGCCGGCCGTACTCCTTGGTGACCTCCGCCCACTCCCGCTTGAAGGTCTCGCGGTCGCGTCGGGGAGTGCGTCGCGAGGAACTCGCGGTCGCTGGAGATCCAGCCGCCGATGATCTCCTCGCCGACGTCCCGGAAGACCGGCTGCCGTTCCAGGCTGTAGGACTCCAGCAGCGCGTCGCCGCCCCAGCCCTCGAGGACGGCGGTCAGCTTCCACCCGAGGTTGCGGGCGTCCTCCAGGCCGTTGTTCAGCCCGAACCCGCCGTAGGGCGGGTGGGTGTGCGCCGCGTCGCCGGCGATGAAGGCCCGCCCGGCGCGGTAGCGGTGCGCGACCTGGACGCGCAGGTCCCAGAAGCCGACGTGGTCGATCTGCACGGCGAACGGGAAGCCCGCGGCGCGGTGCAGCAGCTCGGTCAGGTGGAAGTCCTCCGGCGTCGTCCCGGCCGGCACGGGGGCGTGGAAGAAGAAGCCCTCGCCGACGTCGACCCGCCCGAAGAACATCCAGTAGCCCTGCAGGTCCGGGTGCAGAACCCGGTAGGTGGACCGCGCCGGGAAACGCTCGAGCGCGTCGTGCAGCTCGCGCGAGCGAAAGACGACGAGGGCGACCAGCTCGCCCCAGTCGGTGCCGCTGCGCTCGATGTCGGCCTGCTCGCGGACCAGGGAGCGCCCGCCGTCGCAGCCGACCACGTAGTCCCCCGCCAGCACCCGTTCGTCGCCGTCCGGCCCCGCGACGGTGATCCGGACCCCGTCGGCGTCCTGCTCGACGACGGTGGCGGTGGTGCCGAAGAAGGCGTCGACGTGCGGGATCGCCGCCATGCGCCGGCGCAGGACCTCCTCGGTGGCGTACTGCGGCAGCCGCTCGTTGGCCTGGAAGTAGTAGTTCTGGACGACGGCGCGGTCGGGGGAGGCGCGCCAGAACTCGCCCATCAGCGTCTCGTAGACGGTGACCTGGCCGATCGGGTGGTCCTCCGGCATGGCCCGTGCGGCGCGGACGTCGTCGGCGACACCCAGCTCCACATGTGCTCCATGCTCCGCTGCGACAGCCCCTGGCCCTTCGGGATGGCCGAGAGCTCGGTGCGGCGCTCGACCACCGCGCACGAGACGCCGCGGAGGCCGAGGTCGACCGCCAGCCCGACCCCGACGGGGCCGCCGCCCACGACGACCACCTGGTATCGCTTCTCCACGACGAGGATCAAACACCCCGCTGACCGAAAGGACCAACCA
>JALYNA010000292.1 GCA_030773455.1 Actinomycetota bacterium | reverse complement strand
GGGCGGGCGGGCTGCTCCGAGGCAGCCGGTGAGGCGGTGGCCGGATCGGGCCGGACCTCGCGGACCGGGACCTTCTGCGCGGACGCGGCCGACCGGGTGGCCTCGGCGCCCGGCCGGCCGGCGTGCTCGCCGGCGATCGACATGCGCCGCTCGAGGCGCTCCAGCCGCTGCAGGGTGGCCGCCGAGGAGTCGTCGGTGGCGGGCAGCAGCATCCGGGCGCACACGAGTTCGAGCAGCAGCCGCGGCGCCGTCGTCCCCCGCATCTCGGTCAGGCCCTCGTGCACCGTGTCGGCCATCCGCGACAGCGTGGCCGACCCCAGCGCCTGGGCCTGCGAGCTCATCAGGTCCAGCCGGTCGGGGGGGCAGTCGAGCAGGCCGTTGCCCCCCGCGTCGGGAACGGCGTCGAGCACGATGAGGTCGCGCAGCCGGTCGAGCAGGTCGGTGGCGAACCGGCGCGGGTCGTGTCCGGCCTCCACCACCCGGTCGACGGCGCGGAAGACGCCCGGAGCGTCGTGCGCGGCGAGGGCGTCGATCGTCTCGTCGAGCAGCGCGTCGTCGGTGACGCCGAGCAGCCCGACGGCACTGCGGTAGGTGACGCCCTCCTCGCCGGCGCCGGCCAGCAACTGGTCGAGGATGGACAGTGAGTCGCGGACCGAGCCGCCGCCGGCGCGGACAACCAGCGGGAAGACGGTCGGCTCGACGTGCACGCTCTCGGCGACGCAGGTCTTCTCCAGCAGCCCGCGCAGCGTCGTCGGCGGCACCAGCCGGAACGGGTAGTGGTGCGTGCGCGAGCGGATGGTGGGCAGCACCTTGTCCGGCTCGGTGGTGGCGAAGACGAAGACGAGGAACTCCGGCGGTTCCTCGACCACCTTGAGCAGGGCGTTGAAGCCCTGCGTGGTGACCATGTGCGCCTCGTCGACGATGTAGACCTTGAAGCGGCTGTTCACCGGCGCGAAGAAGGCCCGCTCCCGCAGGTCGCGGGCGTCGTCCACACCACCGTGGCTGGCCGCGTCGATCTCGATGACGTCGATCGAGCCGGGGCCGTCAGGGGCCAGCGAGACGCAGGACGTGCAGACGCCGCACGGGGTGGACGTCGGCCCCTGCTCGCAGTTCAGCGACCGGGCGAGGATCCGCGCCGAGGAGGTCTTCCCGCACCCGCGCGGGCCGCTGAACAGGTAGGCGTGGTTGATCCGCCCGCTGTCGACGGCGTTGACCAGCGGGGTGGTCACGTGCTCCTGCCCGACCACCTCGGCGAAGGTCGCAGGGCGGTACTTCCGGTAGAGCGCCAGAGCCACGAGGGGAGGTTACGCGGGACAGACCGACGGGTCCGGCGAAACACAAACGCAGGCTGCCCCCGCGAGGGCGCGGACTCGTCGCGGGGCCCGGAGGGCTCCCGGCGAGGCGGCGCGGCAGGGCTCCACGCAGCCGGGGGACGGCAGCTGGGCCGCGGTGTCGCGCGGTAGCGCGACCACATACAGGGACCCCCCGCGCACCCGCCAGAGCCCGCTTATCCTTGCTGCCTTCCGGCCCTGGGGAGGTTCACAGGGTGACGCCACACGGGGGGTCTGCGCTCACTGTAGAGGAAGCCCCGCTTGGGCCGGGCGCACTCCTCGCTACCCTCCGTGCCATGACGTCCCGGCGCGCCGTCGCACCGCCGGCCCCCTCCGCCTGACCGGGCGTCGTGTCCGCCTCCTCGGCCGCGTCGCGCGGCTTCCCGCTCGTCGTCCTGGCCGCCCTGTGCTGGGGCACCTCCGGCGTCAGCGGCCGGATCGTCGCCGACCGCACCGACCTCGGCCCGCTGGACATCGCCTGGTACCGCATGGCCATCGGCGCCGTCGTCCTGCTCGCCGGGTTCCTGATCACCCGGCGACGGCGGCCGGCGTCCCCCGTGCGGCTCACCCGGCCGGTCGCCGTCCGGCTGGGCCTGGTGGCCGCCGGGCTGGGCGGCTACCAGCTGGCCTACTTCGCCGCCGTGGCGACGGCCGGCGTCAGCGTCGCGACCCTGGTCGCGCTCGGCCTGGCGCCGCTGCTCATCGCGCTCGGGGGGACGGCGCTGGGATCGGGCCGGCCGGACCGCGCCACGCTCACCGCCCTCGCCGTGGCCCTCGTCGGCCTCGTGCTGCTGGTCGGGCTCACCGCCGGGGCCTCGGCCGGGACGGCGGTGCTGCTGGGCGCGGTGCTGGCCTGCGGCTCCGCGCTCGGCTACGCGGTCGTCACCGTGGCCGGCGGTGACGTCCCCGCCGACGTCCCGGTGACCCTGGCCGGTTTCGCCGGCGGCGCGCTGCTGCTGACCCCGGCCGTCCTGGCCGCCGGCCTGCGCGGCACCACCGAGCCGGTCGCCCTGGCGGTGCTGCTCTACCTGGGCGCGGTGCCCAGCGCCGCGGCCTACGCGCTGTTCTTCCGCGGGCTGCAGACGGTGCCGGGCGCGGTCGCCGGGATCGTCACGCTGCTGGAGCCGGTGACGGCGACGGTCCTGGCCACGGCCTTCCTCGGCGAGCGGCTGCCCCTCGGGGCGCTGGCCGGCGGGCTGATGGTGCTCGCCGCCGTGGCCGCGCTGTACCTGAGGCGTCCGGACGTGGCCGAGCGGGAGGCCGTCGCGGAGCCGCACGGCTGAGGCACCCCGGAACGACGGAGGCCGGGCCCCGCGGGGCCCGGCCTTCCCGGCGGAGGATGGGAGATTCGAACTCCCGAGGGGTTGCCCCCAACCCGCTTTCCAAGCGAGCGCCATAGGCCACTAGGCGAATCCTCCAACTGCGCCCGCCAGGGTAACGGGCGCGCCCCGGTGGGTCGTCCGCGGCATCCGGCGCGCGCCGGATGCGGCACCGGGTGGTGTCGTCTCCGTCGGGTAGGGCACGCTTGGAGGATGCGTCGGGCCGTCGGCGCGGAGACGACAGGAGAGCAGGCCCCATGAGCGAGACCGACCGGCTCCGGCCCGACGTCGTGGAGGCCATCGTCTCGGTGCTCAAGGGTGCCGACCCCTCCCAGCTTCCGGCCACGGCCACCAAGGAGGAGAAGGACGCCGCCAAGGACCGCTACCTGTCGGAGTTCGTCGCCGAGCGCAGCAAGCGGGACCGGCAGACGCGCGCGTGGGAGCTGCTGCTGACCCGCAGCTACGACGAGCCCCCGACCTGGCAGCGCCTCTTCGACGACCTGTCCACCGACGTGGTCGAGGAGCTCGGCGAGCTCTACGACGCGCTGCCCGCGGGTGCCCAGGAGGAGTACGCCCGCCGGTACGGCGTCCCGACGGGCGTCTGAGGGCCGGCTCGGTGCCGGCGGCGGACAGGGGGGACGCACCGTGAGCGGACCCGGCCACGTCGTCGCGGGCCGCTACCGCCTGCTCGAGCGCATCGGCGGGGGCGGGATGGGCGCCGTCTGGCTGGCCTCCGACGAGCTGCTCGGACGCAACGTGGCCGTCAAGCAGGTGCTCCCGCCAACGACGGCCGACGACGAGATCATCGCCCAGCAGCGCCAGCGGGCGCTGCGCGAGGGCCGGATCGCCGCCCGGCTGGCCCACCCGCACGCCATCACCGTCTACGACGTCGCCGTCGAGGACGGCGCGCCGTGGCTGGTCATGGAGTACCTGCCCTCCCGCAGTCTGGCCGAGGTGCTGCACCAGGACGGCGCCCTGCCGGTCGACCAGGTCGCGCAGATCGGCGCCCAGGTGGCCGACGCGCTGGCCGCCACCCACGCCGCCGGCATCGTGCACCGCGACGTGAAGCCGGCCAACATCCTCATCGGGCGGGGGCCGCGGGTCGAGGGCCTAGTCAAGATCACCGACTTCGGCATTTCCCACGCTCGCGACGACGTGACGCTCACCCAGACCGGCCAGATCACCGGCACCCCGGCCTTCCTCGCCCCCGAGGTAGCCCGTGGCGGGGAGGTGACGACGGAGAGCGACGTGTTCTCCCTCGGCGCGACGCTCTACACCTGCCTCGAGGGCCGGCCGCCGTTCGGGATGGACGACAACGCCCTGTGGCTGCTGCACCGGGTGGCGAACGGCGAATTCGACCCGCCGCGCCGGGCCGGGTCGATGACCGGCGTGCTGACGCGGATGCTTGCCACCGACCCGGCGCGGCGTCCCACGACGGCCGAGGTGTCCACCGAGCTGGCGCGGCTGGCGGTCGGCCGGGACGGCGATCCGACCACCGTGCTGCTGGCCCGCACGAGACTGCGCCCGTCGCCGGACCCGGAGCGGACAACGGAGATGCGCACCGGGGTGCTGCCGGCCGTGGGAGCCGGTGCTGCCGCCGCCGCTGCCACTGCCGCCGTCCACGGCCGGGACCCCGACACCGCGGTCCAGGACGCCTCCGTGCCGCCGTCCACCACACCGGCGGCCGCGCCACCGGGAGCTGGAGGGCCTCCCCCGGCCCGACCGGCGCCGACCGGATCCCCCCGGGAGCGGCGGGGCCGCCGGCCGCTGCTGGCCGCCCTCCTACTACTCGCCGTGCTGCTGGCCGGCGGCGGTGCGCTCTGGCTCGGCACCCGCGGCGACGCCGGGACCAGCGCCGACGCCCCGGCTCCGGCGTCCACACCGGCCGACGACGGGCAGGCGACGCCCCCGCCCGAGGAGCCGGCCGGGCCGGAGGAGTCCACCCCGCCCGAGGAGTCCACCCCGCCCGAGGAGTCCACCCCGCCCGAGGAGTCCACCCCGCCGCAGGGCCCGGACCCCGCGCCGACGCCGTCAGCGAGCGCGGACGCACCCGGTCGGGACGAGCCGTCCGACGACCCGGCCGAGGTCGTCGAGGACACCCTGGACCGGTACTACGACCTGCTCCCCGAGGACCCCGACGCCGCCTACGACATGACGGGTCCGTACCTGCGCTCGGTGGCCAGCCGCGGGTACTACCGGGGCTTCTGGGAGCCGTGGGCGGAGGTGGACCTGCGGGAGGTGCGCGGGGTCCAGCAGCCCGAGGACGGCGTCATCACCGCCACGACCGAGGTCCAGTTCACCGGCGACGACGGCCGCGAGCGGACCGAACGGCACCAGCTCCGGCTGGTCCGGGACGACGCCGGCGACTGGCTGGTCGACCTGGACCTGGTCACCTGAGCGCGGATGCGACGACGGCGGCGCCCCGGCCGGGCTCCTCGCCCGGGCGGACGCCGCCGTCGGATCACCCTGGCGGTGGCGGTGGGATTTGAACCCACGGAGGCTTGCACCTCACACGCTTTCGAGGCGTGCTCCTTCGGCCGCTCGGACACGCCACCGTCGCCCAGACTACAGGCCCCGCCGACCCCGGAAGAACGCGCGTAGCAGCGCGGCGGACTCCTCGGCCCGGACCCCGCCCACGACCTGCGGCCGGTGGTTGAGCCGGCGGTCGCGGACGACGTCCCACAGCGACCCGGCCGCCCCTGCCTTGGGGTCGTCGGCGCCGTAGACGATGCGGGCGACGCGAGCCAGCACGCTCGCGCCGGCGCACATGGTGCAGGGCTCGAGGGTGACGACGAGCGTCGTCCCGGTGAGCCGCCAGCCGTCGCCGCGCACCCGCGCGGCGGCGCGCAGCACGAGGACCTCGGCGTGCGCGGTCGGGTCCCCCTGCTTCTCCCGCTCGTTGGCCGCCTCGGCGAGGACGGCGCCGTCCGGCCCGAGGAGGACGGCGCCGATCGGGCTATCGCCCCACTCGACGGCGGCCGCGGCCAGCTCGAGCGCGCGGCCCATGCCGGCGTCGAGGTCCACGGTCACCGGGTGCGCCCTGCGGTGCTCTCACCCGTGGAGCTCTCCCCCTGCCCCGCATGGTGGGCAGGGGGAGAGGACGCCGAAGGCAACGGGTGCCGCGGGGCGGCCGGGCGCGCGCTCACCGGTCGGCGCCGTCCAGCAGGTCGATGCCGACCAGCGCCGACAGCTCGGCCAGCGCGGCGGCGGGGTCGGTGACCTTGATGGTGTGCATGCCCATGGCCCGGGCCGGCTTGAGGTTGATACCCAGGTCGTCGAGGTAGGCGCAGTCGGCGGCCCCGATCGGCCGGCCGACCGCCTCCGACAGCCGGGCCAGCGCGCGGCGGTAGATCTCCGGCTCCGGCTTGCGCACGCCCTCCAGCGACGACTCCACGACCGCGTCGAACAGCTCCAGCAGCTCCCCCAGCCGGCCGGTGCGCTCCATCGGCGCCACGTTGTTCGACAGCAGCGCCAGCGGCAGCCGGGCCGCGTGCAGCCGCCGGACCGCCGCGACCATCTCCGGGCGCAGGTCGCCGGCCAGGGCGGCGAGGACCCGGCCGGCGTCCAGACGGTGCCCCGCGGCCAGGGCCTCGGCCTCGAAGGCGTCGGTGAACCCGGCGGCGTCCAGCTCGTTGCGCTCGAAGCGCGCCCACGCGTTGGTGTCGGGGTTGGTGCTGTTGAGGCGCACGAGGAGGCCCTCGGGCAGCCCGGCCTCGGCCTCGTAGGCGGTGAAGGCGGTCATCGGGCTCTCGGTGATGACCCCGCCGAGGTCGAAGACGACGGCGGTGGCCACCCCGCTCACTGCGCCCCCTGGTTCGCTCCCGCCCGGCGGAGCCGGTTCGACAGCAGAGCCGCTCACGAGGTCACCGCCGCGGCCAGCTCGTCGGCGAAGCCCAGCCGGGCGGCGATCGCGGCGACCATCTCGTCGGCCCACAGGTCGTCGGCGGTGACGATCGGACGCAGCTGGTCGGCGGGCAGCCCATCCTCGGCGAACACGTCCAGGTCGCCGCCGGGCCAGCCGGTCTCGTCGTCGTCGAAGGCCCCCTCGGCGTCGACCGCGATGCCGTAGCGCTCCACCACCTCGGCGGCCAGCAGCCACTCCTGCATGGTGGCGTCGGAGATCAGCGCCCGCACCAGCCCGCCGGGCCCGTGCCGGAGGACGACGAAGTACAGCCGTGAGTCGACGACCACGACGAAGGGCCCGGGCCAGTCCTGGGCGCCCAGGTCGCCCAGCGCCCGCTCCAGCGCCGGCAGCTCGTCCCCGGCGTCCGCGGCGAGCAGCTCCACCCGCCAGCCCCCGGCAGGCCGGCTGACCCGCACCGCCCAGCTGGCTGGCGTGTCCGCTCCGCTCATCGCCGCCGCAGCATCGTGAGGCCGTCGGACAGCGGCAGCAGCGCCGTCTCCCAGCGGGGGTCGGCGGCCAGTGCGGCGTTCAGCTCGACCAGCGCCCGGTCGTCGTCGCTCTGCGGGTCGAGCACCCGGCCGCCGCGCAGCGTGTTGTCGAGCAGCACGACGCCGTTGTCCGTCAGCCGCGGGTACAGCTGGTCCACGTAGTCGGCGTAGCCGGTCTTGTCGGCGTCCACGAACGCCAGGTCGAAGGTCTCGACGGCCGGCAGCGCCCGCAGCGACTCGTGCGCGTCGCCCACCCGCAGCTCGATGCGGTCGGCCAGCCCCGCGCGGGCCCAGTACCGCCGGGCCACCGCCGTCCAGTCCTCGCTGGTGTCCAGGCACAGCAGGGAGCCGTCCTCGGGCAGCCCGCGAGCCACGCACAGCGCGGAGTAGCCGGTGAAGGTACCGATCTCCATCGCCCGGCGGGCGCCGAGCGCTCGGGTGAGCAGCTGCATGAACGTGCCCTGCTCCGGCGCGATCTGGTAGGTCGGCGAGGCCTCCCCGCGGTCGGCCATCGCGGCGGTCTCGGCCAGCAGGTCGGCGACGACGTCGTCCGGCGGCTCTGAGCTCGCCCGGACGTAGTCGCCCAGTTCCGGGGTGAGGAGGAACGAGCGTGGCGTCATGGCGTGTGGGGATGGCGGAGCACGGGGGCCCCGCCGCGCGGGGACTGGAGGAGCGCGTGGGTCATAGCCTCTGATCATGGCCGATCCCGCTCCGGACGACGGAGCCGACGTCGCCCCCTCGCTGTTCGCCCTGCTGGCCGCCGACCCGTTGGCCAGGCACCTGGGCATCGTGCTGGAGCGGGTCCGGCCCGGCTACGCGCGGGCCGCGATGACGGTGGACCCGCAGCTGCTCAACGCGACCGGCATGGCGCACGGCGGCGCGACGATGGCCCTGCTCGACGTCGTCCACGCGGCGGTCAGCAACAGCCATGGCACGGTCGCGATAGCCCAGGACGTGCACACCGAGTTCCTCGCCCCCGGCCGCCCGGGCGACCGGCTGGTGGCCGAGGGCACCGAGGTCCACCGCAGCCGGCGCACCGCCGTCTACCGCATCGAGGCCCGCGCCCAGGACGGCCGGCTGGTGGCCACCGCGCTGGCCCGGGTGTTCCGCACCGACGGCGTCTGGGAGCCCACCCCGTGACCGCCTTCCCCGTGCCGACCATGCCCGCGCCGCCGGTCGGCGTGGTCGGGCTGGGCCAGCTCGGCGGATCGCTGGCCGCCGCCCTGGTCGCGGCCGGCCGGGAGGTGAGCGGCTGGGACGTCGACCCCGCCGCCCGGGACGCCGCCGCGGCGCGCGGGGTGCGGATCGCCCGTGACTTGTCCGGCGTCGTCGTCCTCGCCGTCCCGCTGCCGGCCATGGGCGGAGCGCTGGAGGGACTGGACGTCGACCCGGCCGCCACCGTCACCGACCTCGGCTCGGTCAAGGCGCCGGTGCTCGCCGGGCTGGGGACGGCGCTGGGCGGGCGCTACGTCGGTGGCCACCCGATGTGCGGCACCGAGCGCTCCGGGCACGAGACGACCGACCCCGGCCTGTTCACCGGTGCCCGCTGGGCGCTGTGCCTGGAGCCGGGCACCGAGCTGCCGCGCTGGCTGCGGGTGGCCGAGGTCGCGCTGGCCGTCGGCGCCGAGGTGGTCCCGGCGACCGCGGCCGAGCAC
>JALYNA010000291.1 GCA_030773455.1 Actinomycetota bacterium | reverse complement strand
TTCATCCCGTGCGTGCGGGCCGCGTACCGGTCTGCCAGCGGGTCCAGCCGCGGGTGGCGCGGAGCGAGGTGGTGCACACCGGGGCCCGGGGGCGTCCCGGGCGGGAGATCGGCCACGTACCGAGTGTAGGGAGCAGATGCCGCGCCGTCCGGGGACACGGCGGAGGGACGGACTGGTCCCTTCCCACCCGTCACACGCGGCGCCCTTCAGGCATAGGAGGCTTTACCTACGTCCGGGCACCCGGAGACGTATGCATAGCTTCCTATGCCTCGGATCAGCTGCGTCCGGGCAGCACGAAGGTGCCGGTGGGCGGGTCGGCCTCGGCAGGCAGGAACAGCCGCTGGACGGCGGCGAGGACGGCGCTGGCGACGGTGCTGCGCAGGCGGGCGTCGAGCAGCAGCAGCCGGTCGACCGGGTGGGACAGGTAGCCACAGTCCAGCCGGACGGCGGGCATCCGGGACATCCGCAGCAGGTCCCAGGTCTTGGGGTGCGAGCCGAGGTCGAGCATGCCGGTGCGGGCCACCACCTCGCGGCGCACCAGGTTGGCGAACTGCTCGCCGACGGTCGAGGAGGATACCGAGCCGGTGCCGTAGTAGTAGCTGGCCACCCCCCGGGCGTGCTCGGAGCTGTGCGCGTCGGTGTGCAGCGAGAGGAACAGGTCGGCTCGGGCGTCGTTGGCGAACGCCGTCCGCTCGGCCGGACTGGGATTCTGGTCGCGGCCGCGGGTCATGTAGACGGTGGCGCCGGCCGCGGCAAGCCGGCCCTCGATGCGCGAGGCGAGGTCGAGCACCAGGTCGGCCTCGGTGGTCTGCCCTGCGGCGAAGCCGCGGTCGGCGCCGCCGTGGCCGGGGTCGACGACGATGCGCCGGCCGATCAGGTGGGGGCCGCTCTCCACGAAGCTGGCGCTCTGCCGCAGCAGCTGGGGACGTCCGCCGGTGACCTTGCGGCCGAGCTGGCGCAGCGCCCGCAGGGTGGCCGGCCCGCAGGTGCCGTCGGAGGTCAGCCCGTAGTCGCGCTGGAAGGCCCGAAGTCCGCGCTCGGTCTCCGGGCCGAAGACGCCGTCGACCGGGCCGGCGTCGTAGCCGAGTTCGTGCAGCCGGTCCTGCAGGTTGGTGACGTCGTCCCCGCGCATCGGCCGGACCGGGTCGTGGTGCAGCAGCCGGTCGCCGAGTGACCAGCGGGCCTCGGACAGGGCGCGGTAGGTCTCCTCGCCGACGCGGCCGTCGACCGTGAGCCCGCGCACCTGCTGGAAGTGGCGCACGGCCAGCTCGGTGGCCCGGTCGTACCGGGTGTGCTCGAACGGATCCGCGGCCGTCCCGTTCCCCACGGCAGGCAGCAACCCGAGGATGCGCAGGGAGATCTGCACGTCGGCCACGGCGGGACCACGGTCGCCGGGACCCAGGGGTTGCATGCTGCTGTCGGTTCCCATCGTGGATCGATTGTGGTCCCCGGGGGCCCGCCCGGCTCACTGGGCCCCCCATACGAGCGAGGGCCTCCTCCGCCAGTGGCGGAGGAGGCCCTCGGAGCGGCCCTGTCCCGGGTCCCGCCCCGAGCATGCGAGGGGTGGGGAGGACGGGGTCCTTTCTCAGATGTAGTCGGCCAGGTCGGAGAGGATCGCGCCCTTCGGCTTGGCGCCGATGATGCTCTTCACGGGCTTGCCGCCTTGGAACACCGTCATGGTCGGGATCGACATGACCTGGTAGTCGCGGGCGATCTGCGGGTTCTCGTCGATGTTGAGCTTGGCGATGGTCAGCTTGTCGCCGTGCTCGGCGGCGATCTCCTCCAGGACCGGCGCGACCATCTTGCACGGCCCGCACCACTCGGCCCAGAAGTCGACGAGGACGGGCTTGTCGCTGCCCAGCACGTCGTCGGCGAAGGTCGCGTCAGTGACCGTCACGGTGTTGCCTGCCATGCTCGTTCTCCTCGTGGTCCGTGGACGGTCGGAGCGCAGGGGCTCCGGCCGGGTGGGTCTGTCCGGGGACAACCGGCGCGCCGCCGGATGTATGCCCGCGTCAGGCCCCTCTGCAGGGTCCCGCCGCGAGCCTGCGAGCGGTGGGGGGCAGAGGGGCCCCTTTCAGCGCTCGCCGAACGCCTCGGCCAGCCAGCGCTCGGCGTCGATCGCCGCCGCGGCTCCGGTGCCCGCCGAGGTGATGGCCTGCCGGTAGATGTGGTCGACCACGTCACCGCAGGCGAAGACGCCCTCGATGTTGGTCCGGGTCGTGGGGTGCTCGACCTGGATGTACCCCTCGTCGTCCAGCTTCAGCTGGCCGGCGAACAGCTCGCTGCGGGGGTCGTGGCCGATGGCCACGAACAGGCCGGTCACCGGCACGGTCTCGGTGGATCCGCTGGCGACGTCGGTGAGCTGGACGCCGTCCACGGTCGTCTCGCCGAGCACGTCGGTCACCTGCTTGCCGAGAGCCCACCGGATCTTCTCGTTGTCCTGTGCCCGCTTGACCATGATCTTGGAAGCACGCAGCTCGTTGCGCCGGTGGACGACGGTGACGCTCTTGGCGAAGCGGGTGAGGAAGGTGGCCTCCTCCATGGCGGAGTCCCCGCCGCCGACGACGACGATGTCCTGGTCGCGGAAGAAGAAGCCGTCGCAGGTGGC
>JALYNA010000290.1 GCA_030773455.1 Actinomycetota bacterium | reverse complement strand
GCCCTGGCCTGCCTGCCCAAGCCGGTCGACGTCGGCCTGCTGCTCCGCCTGCTCGGCCGCCGGGCGGCCGGCCCGCACGGGACGGCGCCGGGCGCCGGTGACCTGCCGGGGGATGGCGTCGACGCCGGGCTGATGGACCGGCTGCAGCGGCTCTACGCCGCTGCCCTCCCCGACCGGCTGACCGCCATCGCCGACGGCGCTGAGGCCGGGGACGCCGCAGCCCTGGCGCGGGCCTCGGCCACGCTGGCCGGCACCAGCGCCCAGCTCGGCCACCCGGAGG
This sequence comes from Actinomycetota bacterium, assembly GCA_030773455.1. Classification (GTDB taxonomy): domain Bacteria; phylum Actinomycetota; class Actinomycetes; order Mycobacteriales; family Geodermatophilaceae; genus Geodermatophilus. The sequence continues at coordinate 12,402 of JALYNA010000290.1, read as the reverse complement.
TCGCGGCCGTCTGCCGCGCCATCGCACAGGACGCGCGGCGCGGCATCCTCGCCCACGAGCTGGTCGTCGAGCTGCGCGCCGTCGCGGGCGCCTGACCGGAGCGCACCACCGTCCCCGGCCGTCCGGGAGCGCTGCGCTCCTTGCGGCTCTCTTGCGGTGGGCGGGCGGGTCGCCTGCGGTCGGGTGGTGAGAGTCGCTCCTGTCGCCGGGTCGCCCCGACCGGCTGCCTGCTCACCGGCCGACTCCCCACCACCACCACGAAGGACCCCCAGTGATCACCACCCGCCGCCTCCTGTTCCTGCTCGGGCTGACCGTGGCCGTCGTCCTCGGCGCCGGCGTCCCCGCCAACGCCACCTTCTCCGAATCCGTGGCGCTGCCGGCGATGAACGTCGGCACGGGCACGGTCGCGCCAGCCGCGGGCGTCCGGGCCGAGACCACGTGCCGCACGACGACGACGGTCGTCACGCGGAACTACCGGATCCGGGGGTGGGCTCCCCGGCTCGCTCCCTACTCGAGGACGCAGAGCACGATCACCAGTACGAGGAACGTCGAAAGCGACACGGTGACCCGGTCCGACAGCCCCGGTTATCACACCCTTACACGGACCATCGAGGACACCGAGCTGTACGTGACGCTCACCTGGTCGGAGAGCGCCACCCGCGGGGTGGTCGGCTACTCCGTGCAGGCCCATCTCGCCGACGGGTCGAGCTACGTGCTGGGGCGGACGAACGCTCCCACGGCGTCGCTACACGCCAACGACGACGCGAGCGTGCTCGACCAGGAGGTCCGGCTCTCGGTCCGGACGTTGACCAGCCATGGCTGGACCGCGGACTCGGTCCTGACCGCGCCGCTCACCTGCTGACCGCAGACAGCGTCAGGCGACGAGCCGGTAGCCGACGCCACGCACGGTGCGGATCTCCGGCGAGGAGAGCCCGGCCGCATGCAGCTTGCGGCGCAGGTTGGACATGTGCGCCTCCACGAGTCGCACGCTGCCCTCCCAGTCGGTCTGCCACACCTCCCGCAGCAGCGTCTCGCGCTGCAGCACCCGCCCGGGGCGGGAGGCCAGCGCGGCGAGCAGGTCGAACTCGGTGCGGGTCAGGTCGACGACGACGCCGTCCACCCGGACCTCGCGGCTGTCCTCGTCCACCTCGAGCTCGGCGAGCCGGAGCACCGCCTCCTCCTCGACCGGCGCGGGACGCGGGGCGGGGATGCGCGGGCGGCGTAGCAGGGCCTGCACCCGGGCCACCAGCTCGCGCGGCGAGAACGGCTTGGCCATGTACCCGTCGGCGCCGACGGCCAGCCCGATCAGCAGGTCGACCTCCTCGGCGCGCGCGGTGAGCATGAGGACGTAGCACTCGGTCTCGGCGCGGATCTGCCGACAGACCTCGGTGCCGTCGGCGTCCGGGAGGCCCAGGTCGAGGACGACGACGTCGGGTGCGGCACGCCGGACCTCGGCCAGCGTCTCGGCGCCGGACGCGACCGCGCGGACGTCCATCCCCGCCCGGCGCAGGACCGTGCAGACCAGCTCCCTGATCTCCTCGGTGTCCTCGACGACGAGCACGGACTGCTCGGACACGACGTCTCCTCCTCCTGCGGACCGACGCCGGCTGGGAGGTCAGGCGTCACCTGACCGGGTGATCGGCGCCGGTCCGACGCGTCTTGAGCAGCGCCCCCGCGTCTCCCCCCAGACGGGTGAGCGCCGAGCCTCGGGCCACAGCCCGCGTGGTTCGACCAGCGCTGATCCCCCTGAGCAATCGGACGGTGCCGCTCCTTGCTGCGGAGTAGGGGGCATCCACAGCGTCGTACCGTGTGGAGAAGATCGCCTGACGGAGCTCTGCTGGTCAGGGCTGGCTGTGTGCTGGTGTCGGTGGATCACTGTGAGGCAGTGAGCCTTTGATGACCGTGCCCGCCCCTGTTCACCATCGATCACACGTAGGCCCGCAATGGTGAGCACGGACGAGTTGGCTCGCCGCTACGTAGAACGGGGCTGCAATCACTTATCCGTCTTACGTTAGGCGAGGTGCGCACACAGGACCAGTACAGCCGGCGCAGGCGTCGACCTCGACGTTCATCCGTGTTGGGTGAACGCCGGAACCATTCGCCGCCAAGATCCTCGGGGCACAGAGTGCCGGGCGGCTGAGAGACCTTGCTTGAGCCACGCTCCTGTGATCCCCTGATGGGGGTGACGCGCCCACCCCGGCTCTCTTAATCTCCTCATTCAAGGGAGTGAACTCGTGCTGCTGACCAAGGGTGTATTGCTGGTGTTGCTGGCGGCGTGCTCGAACCCCACCCAGACGACGACCTCCTCCGATGCGATGAACTTCTCCTACGCAAGCAGTTCCGCGGCGGCGAGCAGCACCCACAGCCCGCCGGGTTCCAATTCCATCAGTATCGTGTCCTGTTCCGGGGATGAATGCTCTGTGACGCTGGGAGGCACCGGCTCCACAGTGGGGATCTTCGGTACGACGATCTCCTTCGTGGGCATCCAGGACGGCCGCGCGACGATCCGAGTGGGCGACCAGGACGTCTCGTGCACCGAGGGCCAGGCCGTCGCGGCTGGTCCGCTCACGCTGCGATGCACGCGGGTCGGAGGCGGCACTGTGGAGTTCACTGCCTCTCCTGCCTGAGCTCAGGGCGGGCCGGTGAGCGCGGCGGCACAGCTCACGGACACGTCCGGTCATCGCCGTCACGTGGGAGGCCGTCGCGCCCGAGGACGTCGTCCCGCGCCGGCAACACCGGGGATCTCCACGGCGCTGTGCCCTGACCCGCTGGTGCGTAGACGGCCGCGCAGGTGGTTCTCGATCCCCACGGCGGTACACCGGGTACCGGCCGTCGCGGTTGCAGTGCCAGAACTGGACCGCTACCTCCTCGACCGGCGTGTCGCCGTGAACCTCCGGTCGAACCGCTCGATGTCGTCGAGACCCCCACTGCGGGGGACAACAGGCCAGGGCGACGAGAGTGGCGGAGCCGAGCACCGCCGACACCCAACAGACCAACCGTTTCGCGTGCTCGCATCGCCATGGGCCTCAGGAGACCACTCCGAGGGGGCCGGCCCCCGGCTACCGCGGCCAGAGAACGGTCAGCGCCGTGTCGCCCGAGCCGATCACCACTTGTTTCCGGGAGCCGGGCTCCTGCTCCCCCACCACGATCTCCCAGCCCGTCGCGTCGGCTGCGGCCGTGTCGCTCGGCTGCAGCCGGTCGGCCGGAACTCCGTCCCGGACCAGGCCGGCCCAGAGGTGCAGCGGCGCCACCACGGTCGCCACCGGCGAGGCCGGGTCGGTGAGCACCTCGGCGACCTGCGCGTGCGGCATCGCCGGCGCCCGCGTGGGGAGGAACAGCGCGCCGACCACGACCATGACCAGCACGGGGACGGCCAGGGCCGCCCGCAGCAGCGGGTGGGGCCGTGACTCGACGGGATGCCGCGTGAGGACCTGGACCACCAGTGCACCCAGACCGGCGGCGGTGCAGACGGCCAGCGGCAGGACGGCGCCGGCCCCCGGTGCGGGGAGGAGTGCCAGCAGGACCACCGGAGCGGCGATCGCGGCGACCGTCCGCAGCGCGGGTTGGGCCAGCCCCCCGACGACGACGAGGACGACCGCGATGACCAGCACCTGCCACTCCGCGGAGCTCAGCGTCGTGGCGGCCGGCGCGCGCAGCAGCGCGGGGACGGCGACGGTGGCCAGCACGGTCAGCGCGAGCGTGCCGAGCACCAGGGGGATTCACTGACGCCGCCGGGCCGGCCGGTCCCCGGGGCGCAGGACCAGCAGGGCGGCGCCGACCACCAGCGGGACGGCGAGGACCGGCGCGGTGACCACCCCGACGGCCACGGCCGCGGCGCCCAACGCGATCGTCCCCCGGTGCACGGCTCGGTAGTGCAGCCGGTGTCGGCCGTGACTCTGCCTCTGCCGGCCGACCAGGAGCAGGGTGCCACCCACCGTCGCCCAGGCGGCCCCGACGACGCCGGGCCCGATGGTCAGCAACTCGACGACGGCCGGCCCCATGGCGGCCACCACTGCCAGCGGGAGGGCGATCGCCCACCACCTCCACCAGAGGACGCGGGCCACGACGAGGTAGCAGACGACGAGGACGGCGCAGGCCAACACAGCCAGCTCGCGCGCCCCGACGAGGACGTCGGCGTGCCGGCCGAATGCGCCGGTGAGCTGGGCGTAGGCCATCACCTGCTCGCGCACCACCACTTCTCCGGTGGCAACGGTCGGAGCGGCGGTGCGACCGACCTCCAGCGCGCCGAAGGCGCTCGCGACGATCCTCGTCTCCGCTGCGGACGGCGAGACGTACGCGGCCACCGCTGCCACCCGCCAGACCAGCGCGATGGCAAGCCCACCCAGCACACCGAGCGCTGCGTACCGACGACCGGCGGTCCAGGCCTGGGGACGGGTCCAGGTCCATCCCCAGCGGGCTTCGAGGAGCGGCCGGATGGTCCTGAAGATCATCCCGGTCATCAGGACGCCGCCCACCCAGGGCAGGACGAGCAGGAAGAGCTCGAACACGCCCACGGCGCTGGTCACCACGTCGCCGGTGCGCAACCCGGTGTCGAGGGTCTCGAGGTAGTCGAGGAACCCGGCCCACACCACCGGCAGGACGATGGGCAGCAGGATGAGGAAGCCCACCAGGTAGAGGGCGGTCATGGGGACGGTCACCGCAACCCAGCCGACGATCACCCGGCGCGCCCGCGGCCGGAGCTTCTGGACCTTGGGATGGGTGGGGCGCCCGGGGAGCAGCGAGCTCACCGCCGGCCCGACGTAGCCGAAGAGGTCGGGCACGCCGACGAGGTCGGCGAGGATGTAGTACCCGTCCAGCCGGATGGACGGCAGGAACTGCGAAAGCGTCTCGCCCAGCATCCCGAGCAGCATGATGAGCAGCCACGGCTCGCCCGTGTACAGGTACACCAGGCCGATCCCCGTCATGAAGATGGCGTCGAAGTAGACGCCACCGAGGTCGGTGCGCAGTCGCCCGACCCGGTCGAGACGGTAGGAGTCCGTGACCGTGCTGTAGAAGGCCGGCCACACGATGTAGATGCCGATCCCCATGTCGCCGGGCGGGCCCCGCCGTAGCGGCAGGCGGTGACGTGGCCGCACTCGTGCCAGATCCCGGACAGGAAGAACGTCAGGACGTAGATCGCCAGGATCAGCTCGGGGTTGTGGACGATCTGGTCCACCCCGGCGAGGACCTGGCCGAGCAGTCCGCCCCGCGCCACGATCGCAACGAGCACTGCCACGAAGGCAGCCAGGCCCACCGCCCACACGGGGCGGGCGAAGAAGAGGCGGAGGAGCCCCGCGACCCGCCAGGAGACCGCGGCCGGGAGGACGCCCACCCGGTACCGCAGCGCGAGCAGCGGGTCGGACTTGACCGGCGGCGCTGCGGGCTCGGCGCCGTCCGCGTCGCCGGCGGCGATGATGCCGACCGGCCGCAGCCGCTCGTCGACGAGGAAGGAGACCTGCTCGGCGGTCAGTTCCTCGCCCAGCTCGAGGGTCAGGCCCTCGGCGATCTGCCCGGTGTCGCGGCCGTCCAGGGACCCGGCCACCCGGTACAGGAGTTGCGGCAGCTGCATGAGTTGCCCGTCGGCCCGGCGGACGAGGTACTTCGGCGTCTCGTACGCGGAGTCCCGGTACTCACCCAGCAGTTCGGTGCCGGGAGCGAGCCGGTACGCGGGGTGGTGATGGGGGTCCGCAGGCGCCAGGACATCGGTGTCCGTCACGATGGCCATGTCAGGATCCAGCTCTCCTCACGGGATCGGCACGCTCGACAGACACGAGGATGGGCGGCCGAGATTCGGCCGCCCCTCCCGACATCGCAGCTGTGTCAGGACATCAGCTGTTGCCAACAGTGGCGGTGGCGGTGGCGTCGCCTTCGTTGTTCTGGAAGACGACAATGAAGTCGTCGCCGCCACCACCGTTGACCTTGACGTTCTGGACAATGGCGGCGACCGCGACGGCGGTGTTGTTGCCGTTACCGCCGTTCTTCTTCTTCTTGCCGTGCCCTTCATGCACATGGTCGTCCGTGCCGGCAGCAGCTCGACGGTCTGGTTCTCGAACATGGTTCCTCCTCGTTGGTCAGACTCCGCAAGGAATGCAGGAGAACACCCGGAGGGCCCACGAGAAATGGCCCCCCGGAAATGTGTGCCCCGTCGCCCTGCCACCGATGCCACGTCGACTTCGGTAGAGGAATCCTGGGAGATGCAGCATTCCAGGGCAACTCGGTCCGTTACGGAGATTCCCGGATCAAACACGGAGGTTCACGCGAGTCCGATACGGCCCCGACCACAAGAACCACGTAGTCCCGAATCGGCGTCACGTAGCACTCGCGGTGACGACCTCATTCCGGTCAGTCAATTCCGGTGGTCGTGCGCGCGCCCGCCTTGTCTCGACATGCGCGTCACTCGATCCTGTTCCGCATGGCAGCGCTTCCCGTCACCGTGGACAGCGGGAGATGGTGACGACGCCCGGCAGCAACGGCGCTCCCGGCAGGGGTCGGGGCGACGGACAGCACCACCCGCAGCCGCCGGCCGGGCCGGGTCCGTTCGTCGACCGGAATCACACGCTGCAGGCGCTCCTCACCACGCTCGGCGGGGACCGGCCGGGTGCGGCCGTCGTGTCGGGGCCGCGGGGTTCCGGCCGCACCCGGCTGGCACAGGAGGCGGTCGCCGCCCTGCATCGGCAGGGCCACCGCAGCGCGTGGGCCACAGGCACCCGCGGAGCGGCGGGGATACCGCTGGGCGCGCTGGCGCACCTCGTCCCGGTCACCGGCCCGGGCTCCGATCCCGCGGCCCAGTGGCAGGCCCTGGTGTCGAGCTTGGACAACGACGGGTCCGGCCGCCCGGTCGTTGTCGTCATCGACGACGCGCACCTGCTGGACGACCTGTCCGCCGCCCTCGTGCACAAGCTCGTCCTGACCCGGGCGGCCAGTGTGGTGCTCACCGTGCTGAGCGGAGCGCGCGGTCCCGACCTGGTGGACGCCCTCTGGCGGGACGGGCTGGCGACCCGCGTCGAGCTGCGGGCGTGGACGCGCCCGCAGGTCGAGGACTTCTTGAGGGCGCGGTTGGGCGGTACCCCGGAGAGCCGGCTGGTGCAGACCCTGTGGCGCATCAGCGGGGGCAGCGCGGTGATGCTCCACGAGCTGGTGCAGGCCGGTCACGAGACCGCCCGGCTCCGCAGCGTCGAGGGCATCTGGCGCTGGGAGGGCGAGCCGGCCCTCACCCAACGGCTCTGCGAGGTCGTCCAGGCGGAGATGGGCGACCTCACCGACCCCGAACGGGCGGCCATGGAGCTGCTGGCCGTCGGATAAGCGCTCGAGCTGCGAGACCTGGTGGCCCTCACCTCGTCTGCGGTCGTCACCACCCTCGAGCGGCGAGGGCTCGTCGCCGTCGAGCGGACGTCCCGGCGCGCCGTCGCCCGGCTCGCCCAGCCACTGGAGGCCCAGGTCCTCTTCGCCCAGATGCCGCAGGCCGCATCCAGTCAGTATCTCGAGCAGCTCGCCGAGACGCCCTCGGTCCGGCGCTGGGCCCAGGAGGACCCGCTGCGGATCGGCCCGCTGCTCCTGCAGCTGGACGGGCCTCCGCGAGACGTGGCCGTCCTGACCCGCGCGGCGGTCCGCGCCAACGCCGCCTCCGACCACGACCTGGCCGAGCGCCTCGCCCGCGCCGCTCTGGACGACGGAGCCGGGCCCGCCACAGGCATCGCCCTGGTCGAGGCACTCCGGTGGCAGGGCCGGCACGAGGAGGCCGAGAAGGCGGCGGACCAGGCGGCGGCGTCCACGACGACGGCGAAGGAACGCGACGACCTGGCTGTCACCAGGATGTTCAACCTCTTCGGGCTGGGCCGGGCCGAGGAGGCGCTCGCTCTCGCCGGCGCGGTCGGCGGATCCACCGGCGACCCCGGCCACGTCGTCGAGGCGGTCGGGAGGGTCCTGCGCCTGGCGAACGGGGAGCCGCCGAAGCCCGCCGACCTGACCGAGGGCGTCCTCGACCGCGGTCCGGCCGGGCCCGCCGCGGCGCTGTGGGACGACGTCGCTCGTGCTGCCGGGCTTGCCGCCCTGGGGCATCCGGACGAGGCACTCGAGAGCGCGGCGCGCGCCTGGCGCGAGCTGGACGCCGACGCCGACGGCGTCGAGACGGCCTGCGCCCGGACGCTGCTGATGCGGCTGGAGTGCTGGGCCCTGGAACTCGGCGGCCGGCTGCTCGCGGCCGAGGCACGGGCGGCCACGTTGCACGAGGCGACCCTGGCGCGCAGCCGGTCGGCGGCCGACGCGGTGGCGGCTCTCGGCCGGGGGTCGGCGGCGCTGACCATCGGACGGCCGGTGGAGAGCATCCGGTGGCTGACCGAGGCGGCCGCCCGTCTCGCCGAGTCCGACCCCGTGGGTTTCCTGCCGGTGTGCCTGGCGGAACGAGCGCACGCCCATGCTCTCCTGGGGGACGCGGCCGGCGCCGCCTCCGCGTTGGCGGAGGCTCGCCGTCACCCGGTCGTACCCCTCTTCGAGCCGGAGATCCTCCTCGCGGAGGCCTGGGCGGCCGCGGCCGCGGGCCGCGACCAGGAGTCCGGCGAGGCGGCCCTGCGTGCTGCCGCCGCGGCCGACGAGATGGGACAGCTGTCCGTCGAGGCCGTGGCACTGCACACCGCCGCCAGGCTGGGCCGTGCCGGCGAGGTGGCCGACCGGCTGCGCGCCCTGGCCGCCGAACTCGGCGGACAGTTGTTCACGGCCTTCGCCGCACACGCCGACGCCATGGCTCGGTCACGAGGTGAGGCGCTCGACCAGGTCGCCGAACGGTTCCAGCAGCTGGACGCCCTGTCCTGCGCAGCGGACGCCTACGCCTTGGCTGCCGAGGCCCACCGACACGCCGGTCACCGGCGCCGGGCCGCGGCCTCCGGTGCGCGGGCGAACGTGCTGGCCCGGAACGCCGGTGGCTTGCGCACCCCCGCCCTCGAACGGCTGGTGCCCTACGCCCTCACCCCACGGGAACGGGAGATCGCCCTCCTGGCCGCGGTCGGCGCCCGGAACCAGAGCATCGCGAAGCAGTTCGTGCTGTCCGTTCGCACGGTCGAGACCCACCTCGCGCACGTCTACGACAAGCTGGGCATCAGCAGCCGGGCCGACCTGCCGAGCGCGCTGGCCGCCGAGAGCCAGGGGTACTGACGCAAGCCACCGGCGGAGCCGACCCGGCCCACTGGTCCTCCGGTGTCCCGAGCGGTGTGTCCTCTCCCGTAGCGCGCCGGCTCACCCCGACGGGGCGGGTGCCCACGCCCGGGCTCGACCGCGGACCGGCCGGTGCCGAAGGAACCGGCACCTCACTCCCGAGGGAGCCCCCGGGGCCCGATGCCCCGCCCAGCAGGAGGACCGCCATGATCGGTCTGACCCGTCGCACCGGCGAGCTCTGCCGCCTGGACCCCGACCACATCGAGCGGATGGAGGGCGGGTTCGACACCGTCGTCGTCACCACCGACGGCAGCCACTACTGCGTCCGCGAGACGGTCGACCAGATCATCGGGCGGATCGTCGAGGACCGCGCCGGCGCAATCGCGGCCTGCTACGTGCTCGACCGCGGTGAGGACGCCGACCCGCTGGGCCTCGGCCGTCGCGACGTCCCCCCGGAGGCGCACGGACCCGCCCCCGTGCTGCCCATCCGCCTGGCCTGACCACACCGGCCGCCCCCTCCGACGGAGGCCACGCCAGTTTCGGCTTACGAACGCACCGGGGCCGCCGATCCCTCCATGAAGGGGACACCGATCCAGGAACGAGACGTCGTTGAAGATTGCTGCGCACGGGACTCCTGCCACGGACGTCCAGGTCTACAGCGCGGTCGCCCAGCTGCTCGACCGGCGGGCGACGATGAAGCACCCCCGTACAGCCTCACCGTGTCCGACTCGGTGGCGCTGGGCATCGCGCGGCTGTTCCGCAGCACGTCGCTGTCCGGCGAGGTGCTGGACCGCTTCGCCGCCGGCTGGACCGTCGACAGCGACGAACTGGTCGCGGCCTGCGCTTCGAGCAGGGCTACGCCTCCCCCGAGGGCTACGCCGCCCTGCGCTGCCTGGTGCTGTGGGTGCACAACCGGACGCACCGCACCGAGCAGCCGTCGCACGCGGGCTGACCCGCCCGCTCTGTCGGTGCCCGCGGGGAGGATCCGTCCATGGCGGCCTTCTTCCTCCCCCGGGCGAGCGACGACGTGCAGGCGGAGCGGCTCTACGACGCCCTCGCCGAATTCGCCGGGTGCGAGCCCGCTCCCCCGGGACAGCGCGTCCAGTCGATCGCGTTCACCCAGGACGGCGCCCAGTGGGTCGCCGAGGTCGGGGCGGAACTGAGCGGCCGGCGGACGACGCAGCAGCTGCGCCGCGGCGAACTCATCGAACGCACCGAGACGCTCCCGTCGTCCACGCGGGTGCTCGCGATCTACCCGGGCACGCCGTTCGTGGTCGTGACCGAGGCCCAGCCGATCACCGGCACGCCGTCGGAGTGGGCCAACCCGTTCCTCGCCCAGCCCGAGCAGGTCACCTGGTTCGACGCGGAGTGAGCTGGACCCCGGCAATCACCCGGAGGAACCGGGAACAGCCGCTGTCCTGAGGTGGGCTGCCACGCCGTCGAGGGCGAGGTCCAGGGCCGCTTCCAACGGCAGGCTCGAGCGGGTGGCGTGGGCCAGCAGCAGCCCACCCTGCAGCGCGGCGAGCAGGCCCGCGGCCAGCGGATCCGGTTCGGCGTCGAGCTCCCCGCGCTCCCGCATCCGGCGCAGGCCGACGGCCAGCCGGTGCTGCCAGGTGGCGAACCCGTCGAGCAGCTCGGCGGGCGCGCACCGGTCGGCGTCGGCCAGCTCAGCGGCCAGCCGGCCGAGCGGACACCCACCGAGGGTGTCGGCCTCCCGGCTCATGGCGACGACCCGGTCGCGCCAGCGGCGCAGAGCGGCCATCGAGTCGATGCCGTCCAGTTCGGGCTCCTGGGCCTGCAGCACCTGCTGCACCTGCCGCTGGACGACCGCCCCGACGAGCGCGGACTTGTCGGCGAAGTAGTGGTAGAGCTGAGACTTGCTCGTGCCGGTGGCGGCCCGGACGTCGTCGAGGCTGGTTCCCGCGACGCCGCGCTGGTGCACGAGCGTCGCGGCCGCCGTCACGATCCGCTCCCGGGTGGCCCGGCCCCGTGCGGTGAGCACCGGCTGGGGAACCGAGGGCGGGCCCGCAGGCATGTCGATCACGGTAGCGGGAATTGGACCGTGCGGTCGACCGTTGCCGGGGACTGGACCGCTCGGTCCACTGACGCTCTGAACTGGACTCCCAGGAGAGAACCGCCTCGTGAGCTCATCCCTCTTCACCCCGTACACCCTCGACCGCATCGAGCTGGCCAACCGGCTGGTCATGGCGCCGATGACGCGCAACCGCGCCGGCGCCGACGGCGTCCCCACCGACTCGATGGTCACCTACTACGCGCAGCGTGCCGGTGCCGGTCTGATCGTCACCGAGGGCACCCAGCCCAGCGCGGTCGGCCAGGGCTATCCGAACACCCCGGGCATGCACGCCGCCGAGCAGGCCGCCGCCTGGCGTCGGGTGACCGACGCGGTGCACGAGCGTGGTGGCCGGATCTTCCTGCAGCTGATGCACGCCGGGCGGATTTCCCACCCGTCCCTGCAGCCCGACGGCGGCCTGCCGGTCGCGCCGTCCGCCGTACACCCCGCCGGCCAGGTCTTCACCGCCGACGGCCTGCAGGACTTCGTCGAGCCGCGGGCCCTCGAGACCGGTGAGGTCCGGCAGATCGTGCGCGAGTACGCCGAGGCGGCACGGCTCGCGGTCGAGGAGGCCGGCTTCGACGGCGTGGAGGTGCACGGCGCCAACGGCTACCTGCCCCACCAGTTCCTCGCCGAGGGCACCAACCAGCGCACCGACCGCTACGGCGGCTCCGCCGAGAACCGGGCGCGCTTCCTGATCGAGGCCACCACCGCGGTCGTCGAGGCCCTCGGCGCCGACCGGGTGGGCGTCCGGGTGTCCCCGGCCAACAGCTTCAACGATATCATCGAGCACGAGACCGAAGAGGTCTACGCCGCGGTCGTGGCCGGCCTGGAGCCGCTGGGCCTGACCTACCTGCACGTCGTCGAGGGCCCGCCGACGATCACCGAGAAGATCCGCAGCAACTGGTCGCGGACGCTGATCGTCAACTCGGCCTTCAGCCTGGAGACGACTCCGGAGAACCTGCAGGCCCTCCTCGACGACGGCCGCGCCGACCTCGTCGCGGTCGGACGCGCGTTCATCGCCAACCCCGACCTGGTCCGCCGGCTGCAGGCCGGCGCGGAGCTCACCGCGGCCGACCAGTCGAGCTTCTACGGCGGCACCGGCGCCGGGTACATCGACTACCCCATCCTGGAGCAGGTCGCCTGATGCAGCTCCGGCCGGCCCCGCGGATCCGACCATGACC